>JACWAC010000089.1 GCA_014874235.1 Thermoplasmatales archaeon | reverse complement strand
GATTTCCCATACGTCAATGCCTCGGGGGAGATAGTCCCTACAGCGTTCTACAGCATCAATGTGACTGACACAAATGGCAACACGTACCCCATTCAGAACTTTCCGGCTGGCGATACTGCTGCTAGCTACAGCATCAGCTACACCTCAGCTTTCTACAACTCGACGATATACAGGGCATTCATTGGATATCCTCCAAGCGTGATCGGCGCGTCCGGCGGCATTCCTGGATATTCATCGAACATCTCTTCTTATCCAGCTATGCAGGGATGGGGGATGGCCAACTTTGAAGTCGCCTACAAGACCGTTCTCTGGAATCCATATACGGATTACCAGAACCACAGCAATGCATGGAAGACCGTTTCCCTTGAACAGGGCTACAATTACATGAAGAATCACGATGGTACGACAGATCTGTTCCCACCATCATACATCCTTTCAAACGACGTAATCTTCCTGCAATACTATCCGGGTGCGATAATCAGCGGAAAGGTCACAAACAGCAACGGTCAGGCCCTACCAGATGTCAGGGTCACACTCACGGACCAGTACGGCATACCCCACCAAACGGTGCTCACGAATTCTACTGGCTACTATTCCATATATGCAGTTGCCGGGAATGACACAGTTACATACTCGACCGGGACGTACAACCCGCTCTATATGATAGGTAACAAGTCCCTGAGTTATTACAACGTGACTATATCCGACGCCCAGGCAAACAGGGAAAGCTACAACAATTATGGTCAGCAGACTTGGAACATCACCCACAACCTGGTCGTCAGTGCATCCCAGGCAAACGGAGTGGTGTACTTGGACGTGACACACTTGGGCACCTATTCCCGCAGTGACGTGACCGTACCTGCTGAGGTGAAATACTACAACTCAACATTCGACACCACGTATTTCACGAACACCACGCAGAATGGAAATTATCAGATTTCAAACGTCAATCCCTATTCGTACGAAGTGTCGGCGAAAGTATATGGAACGTGGTACAACAATCTGGCAAGTGTCTCAGTAACAACCGGTCCAGTTTCAAAGGACATCCACGTGGATTTCGGGACCTTGAATGCGAGCATCGAATCTGGGGCTACCCCTCCGGCAGGAAGCAATATAACTTTCAGCAGGGGTAGCAACTCCATCACATACAACCTTACCTCCAGGGACCAGAAATACTACCTGCCTACCGGAGTCTACAACGTGAGTGCATACAGTGCAGGAAGCTGGGATAATTTCACGACTCAGGCACTCAACAACAGCACCACCCACCTGACCCTCTCCTTCTCCCAATACTTCAGGATCACGTTCATCGCACAGATCAATGGTCAACCCGTTAGCGTTCCAGTGGTGATCAACAATGGAACTTCCGCCTCCCAGACCGTCCGTACCAACTCGAGTGGAATCGGCTACTACAGCGCACGTGTTTCCACTTATACAGTGTATGCGGACGTCTACTACGACGGGAATTACTATTCGACATCGAAGATTCTTAGCTTGTCTGGCTCAATGACGGTGTTCCTGAATCTTCAGCCTGCTTATCTCGTCTCGGGATACTACAAGGTGATCGGTATTGGCCAGGGCAACTCAAGAGTTGCGATGGTCGGAAATGATACGTTCGTCAATCTTCTGGCAAACGGCACGGGATACTTCTCGATATACCTCCCTGCGGGAGATTATAGTGCCGTAGCTCACTCCGAATACAACGGTTCCCTCCAGGTCGCATCCATTGCTTTCACAGTAAGCAACCAGGATGTGAATCTGGGTCTGATAGGATACCAGGGTTACGAAGTGAACGGAACGGTCACACAAAACGGGATCCCTGTGGAAGGATTGGTAACATCACAGTTGAACGCAAGACCATACTCCGACACATTCGTCGGAACCAATGGAAGCTACTCCTTCTACTTACAGGACGGAGTGGCGATCGGCGGCCTGAATTTCGTGGCACCGGGATATGCAGTGCTCTCCACCTCATCGAAAGGGATCCTCCTCAGTGCCATTCCTGCCACCGTTTCCCTCTATGCATCATATGCCGGAAGCATCCCCATAACACTTTACTTGAATGGTTCTCAGAATTATGTTGTCACAGGAACTCATTACTTTAACCTGTCAATTCTACCGGGGAACTATTCTGTCGCTTTCTCTCACCCCGGGACGACAATCTATTCCGAAATGACCACTCTAGACGTTGCAGCTGGAATCTCCAACCAGAATTTCGTCACGACGCTAAGCGTGAACGCGCAACTAACACTGGACCCCACGACGAACGTTTACGTCTTCCAGGATGGCAAGCTTGTATCCACCTCTCTCAATGCAACACTTCCAATTGGTAATTACACCGTTTACTCCAACAGCGGCAGCACAGCTGCCCTGATGCATGTCTACCTCACAAACAACTCGACGATAAAGCTGAACTTCGTACCTGCCTACGACGTCACCCTTTCAACCTCTCCCTCTTCGAACGTGACCATTGCCACGACATATGG
The DNA here is from genome assembly GCA_014874235.1 of Thermoplasmatales archaeon. Classification (GTDB taxonomy): domain Archaea; phylum Thermoplasmatota; class Thermoplasmata; order Thermoplasmatales. The sequence continues at coordinate 2,946 of JACWAC010000089.1, read as the reverse complement.
CAATTTAACATGGTCAAAATCTATACTTCTGCCTAAGGGAACATACACCTTTATTCTAGACGTGAAGTACAACAACTCCTACGACTACTACGCTTCTTCCACAACCTACATTTCATCACCCGAAACAATCACCCTCAACGGAACCATCATGGAAGTTGTTTCCAACGTTTCGTTAAGCTTCTTCTACGGAGGTTCTGCGATAACATCTGGTACTTATCACATTCAGGGTACGAAGAACTTTACAGGAAGTTTCAGTTCCGGCCCCATCTCGCTGCCATTCGGTTCTTATTCCTTGTATGCAACTTCAGGAAACCTTGCATACCTCGGTGGATTCAACGTTTCAAGCTCTACCGCAGCCTTCAGCCTTTCTCTGCAACGCGCCTATCCTCTCAACTACGGAACGTACCTTAACAACTCGTCATACAGCGGTATGGTCTCGATAAAGGGCAACACCAATTATTACCTCCCTTCGTCAGGAATAATCAACCTGCCAAACGGCTCTTACCTGTTCAGAGCATCTACAACTTACCCATACTTCGGCTATACGGACAACTATTCGATCAACCAGACCGTGATAGTGTCTGGAATAAGTTCCGCTACCCTCTCATTCAAGATCGATACAATCGTCAAGGTCTCGTTCCTCGCCGAATCTGGAACCCCCCTGCTCAAAGAGAGACAGTCCATCACTTTCCCGCTGCTGATCACCAGCAACTCAAACATCCCACTCAATTTCACTATCGGGAACTCATCAACGGTCTGGATTAACGGTTCGGGCATAAGACTTGCACCCTACTCGTCCGGCGAAACAAACGTGACGATCAAGGTACCACCTGGCACGGTCTCCGGAAATTCTGCAGGTAGCATCAGGGTGTACTACGGTGGAACGAACTCCGAAGTCGGTTTCAACTTCACCGTTCTCCTCGTGGAGAACGTTAGTGCGAAGATCACCAACAGCACAGGGAAGATAGTTGGGAACCTTCTCGAAATTCCCTTCACCGTCTTCAACAATGGCAACAATAAGACGTACGTAAACGCATCCATCATGAATGCAGCACAACTGAACGCAGACGGAATAAGCGTCACCTTCAACAACAGCTCCACCTATAGCTCTGACCTGTACTCGCACACAAACGACTCCACCTACCTCATCGTCAACTCGTCCTCCGGAAAATCGGTTTCGGGGACGATGATATACATAATCCTCAGCTATGGAAACAGCACGAAGATTGTCTCTGCTGAACTTGCAACACCGACGCTTTCGGTCAGCAAGGCTACCAGCTCCGGGCACAACATCTCTCCGTATTCACACCTGACGCAGGAATACTATATCTACGCCTTCTCTGCCTTCATAGTGCTCGCAATGATAGCTGTCATGTTCATATTCAGGAGGAGGTTCAGGACTTGAGGACCTTTGCTGCATTCCTGATGATCGCGCTAATGGTAGGATCTGCATTCACCGTTGGTTCGTTCGCAGCCACCAACAGTTCCGGACCTGTGAGCGTGACCGGCCCCTCTTCGGTCGCAATAAACTCGACCTTCAATTATTCTGTGAGCGTCCAGCACATATTTTCCAACTATTCTATCGCAATGATTCTGTCTGGATACAACCTTACGGGAGCCAGCCCAATTTCTCCAGAGTACAGGACCGACATACGCGCAGGTCCCACGATATTAAATGTGACAGCCCCATCGGTTGCAACCACGCTCTACCTGTTTTTCCAGGTTGTGGGAAACATGCCGGACGGCGCTAGGTACACCTACAACGTCACGTCAAAAGTGCTGGTAAAACAGTTCACCGTTCTGAAGACGTCCATCAAGAACCCATCCCAGTTTTCCCTATCGTCGATAAACGTCACCTTCAATGTCGACGGTAAGTATGCAGGCAGCAAGATAGTGAACATATCCGCGAATTCGACGCAGAATGTATCCTACGAATGGGTATCCGGAGTACTTCCTGCTGGCATTTACACAGTCAACGTCTACGTCAGCAACAGCTTGGTAAAACTTCAGAATGGGAACATCTATACCTTCCAGATACAGTCGGGAAACCCGTTCGTAATATACATCTACATAGGAATCATCGCATTCTTCGGAATCATCATCGCAGTCCTCATCATAGCGAGCTATTATGCGAGGAAGAGGAGACCCAAATGGAAGAAGTGATTAGAGTATATCGTTGCTAAGGGCAATGTTGACTGCGGAACCTGAGTCCTCTCCCCTCTTTACCGTTCTTGAGCTCCCCTTTTCGTCGACGATCTGGAGCCTAAAATCCCGCAGACTCTTGATGATCTGATTCCTGTATCCCCTGTCTCCGTTCCCCACCTTGATCAGGAAGCTGTTGTACTTGCACTCTCTGCTCACCCTTGAAACGTAGTCCCTGATCTCACTGACATCGTATATGCTTCTCTCGTCTATCACGACATTATCGGCCAGGGTAGCTATCCCTGGAGCCGGTCCGGGGTCTATACCAACGACGATCTTTTCAGAATTCTTTGATCTGATGATCTGTTTCAACCTGAATTCCTCCATGCCTTTCGTTCGGAATACATTGCTCCCCCGCAGTTCCATGTCTGTGAGGACAACGTCAAACCCGTTGAAATTGTCTTCGGGTCTGAGAGAGGTGAAGGATTCGTTCATATCCTTGAGGAGAGTTAGTAGTCTGTTATAAACCCTGAAATCCTCTGTCATGACTCCTAACTTCAATGATTATCCATGATAATTTGATAAAAATATTTTACCGACGTAGAACGGGAGCAAGGTCTTGATTGAAGTTGGGGCATGTCTATACATAAAATTATATACATATTTTTTTTCTGTATATGATGCGAACCGATTACAAACAGATGCTTATAGATAACAAAACACACAACGAGATAAGTGAAGCCAAAAGGATTCTCGGTTCCAATTACGGAAGAAGGGTCAATTCGCGCGAAGCCATCCATGAAC
>JACWAC010000088.1 GCA_014874235.1 Thermoplasmatales archaeon | reverse complement strand
ACTATAAAGAACGGAGTTGGAAACAGCTTCAATGTAAGCCTGACTATCCACGTGAACGACACAACGCCTCCAATTGCAAACCTGAAATTCGTCAACTCCTCGTCCACCGCTACGATCTCATCAATTAAACAGGGACAGAACGTCACTTTAGAGTCGACGGGCTCTTTTGCGCCTAATGGGGGTCACATAGTAAACTACACATGGTACTTCACCTATTCAAACGGCACCGTGGCAAAGCCCAGCGTCGATTACAAGGTATACAGTTCTTCTTCGAACAACTCCACTCTCAAGGTCGATTTCCTAGAATATGGCACATTCAGCATTAAACTGAAAGTGACGGATCAGTCAAACAACTCCGGATCAAACTCAAAGAGTCTTATTGTACAAGCGGTTGGTCCAGAGATTGAGATAATGAACGTAACTTATCCAAAGAGCTTCGTAGAGGGCGCCTCATCCGTCCTGACGCTAGATCTCAAGAACGTGGGTATATCTACTGCCTCAACGTACTATGTAACTGTCAAGATCGGGAACAAGTTGGTCAAGAATGAGACCTTCACAAATCTCACGTCAAATAAGTCCGCGAACGTTACGGTATCAGTGGTTCCTCCAACTTCGGGCAGCTATTCGATGAACATAACGGTCCACGCTGTTAGTCAGCCAACGTTCTTCAACACAAATGTGGCAAAGATAAAGGCGATTTCAGTCGCACAGGCAGCATGGAAACTTCCGGCTCTCGTCGGCGGTATAGTGGTCGCGATCGGAGTTCTGTCGTTCATCTACTATGACGTGACCGTCAGAAGAAAGAGACCAAGGCAAGAGAAGCCGCCAAAGAAGCAGTTGAAAGTCTAATCTTTTTTATTTTTATATAGTATCAGATGCTTGTACACCAAGCATCTGAAACAATTCTTCCATGGTTTTTGCAAACGTTCTCACGATCTCCACTCTCTTCTGCAAATTCTCGCCACTGTCCAGTACGGGGCAGTCCCTGTAGAACTGATTGAACGCTCCGGCCAGTTCATAGGAATATCTTGCTATCTTATCTGGTCTGGAGTGCTTCACTGCATCCTCCACGACTACGGGAAAGAGAGATATCTCCTTCAGGAGGCTGCTCTCCGGTTCTATGAACTTCCATGACACCTCAGAATCCTTTCCTAATTTTGAGAGGATGGACCTGGCTCTTGCATAGGAGTACATAATGAATGGAGCCGCATCACCCTCAAAATTGAGTGCTTCGGCAAGGTCGAACGTAACCGGCTTGTCGGGAGCGTACTTAATTATGTTGTATCTGACGGCGGAGGTCCCTATCTTGTTTGAAATGTCCCGGACTTCCTCTTCCGACAGGTCCGTTCTCCTCTTGAGAATCTCTTCCTTTGCTCCCTCTATCGCCTCTTCTATGAAGTCCCTGACATAAACTACATTCCCCCTCCTGGTGCTCATCTTTCCTTCCTTTGTGGAAATGTAGGAGTAGAAGAGTGCATCGACGTTGTGAACTCCCAGAATATCCATTGCAAACTCTATCTTCTTGAAGTATGACTTGTGGTCTTCACCGAGAACAACTATTGCCTTGTCATACTTTGAGGATTTCATCAGATGGTGGGAAATGTCCCTGGTGAAATATACCGAAGTACCGTTCGACCTGAGAAGATACATCTTTCCCTGGTCAGACTCGAGGTATTTTGCGCCGTTATCGTCCTTCAGCAGCGGAGTGAGTTTGAGAATTAGCTCCCTCACCGATCCGTCTAGAATGAACTCACTTTCCCAGATGAAGAAATCGAACCTTATGGATAGCTTCTCTAGATCCGTCAGCACGTCCCTCAGAAACACTTCCAGTCTCTCTTTGGACTCTTTCAGGAATTGAGGATTGCCCGACTCTGCCCTGACCATGTACTCCTCGACCTTGTCCTTATAGGAATCGAAACTCTCGTAGACCTTGCGGTAGGATTCTGTGTAGTTCTCGCTTCCAAAAAGTTCGGTCCCAAGCAGAAGTGCCTCGACCTGGGTGCCTATGTCGTTGACGTAGTATTCGGTAGTGACGTCGTACCCATACTTTCTTAGAATCCTTGAAAAGATGTCCCCTATTATGGAGTTTCTCACCCTGCCTATGTGAAGAGGACCGGTTGGATTCGCACTCGTGTGTTCGATCAGTATCTTGTCCCTCCTCTTCTCGAACTGGAAGAGCTCTCCACTCATCCCATCTTCCAGCACGCTCTTGGAGAATTCCTGGTCGCTGAACTTGACGTTGATGAACTTGCCCGTTGGAACGAACCTAACGTATTGATCGCTGAGAGCACTAATTTCACTTGCAACAGGAATGACTTTGCTCTTTTGAAAATCAAAAGAAAGATCACCGAAGTTCTTCTGTGGCCTGTAAGTTCTATAATTCTTCTCGATAGAACGACCGGCTAGGTGAGAATCCATCTTCTCTTTCGCCATAGCCTCGAACTTCTGGTAGGGTTTCACTTTAGAGGGATATTTACTCGCTATTAAAATGCACTCAGGTTGGTCTGGCTCTCTTTCCTAACGATCTTGATTCCCATGTACTTTTGAAATTCTGCTGCGTTAACTGCTGCCTTTGCCTGCGCGTGATTGTTGAAATAGATGAACACCTCATCTCCCATCACCCTGACCCTCTCAACCCAAGGTACGAGTTCTTCCTCCGAATAGAGGTAGTCATACTTGTTCAATCTACCTTTGAGTTCTCCCTTCCCATACCACAGGTCGTAGTTTCTTCCGTGAAATCTTACATAGGAGAAGGATGATGTTGGATAATAGAAGTATGGAAGACCTGGGGAATCCACGCTGACAAGTGCGACTTTGTACTTTCTCAGCATGTCTAGAAAACCTGGAAGAACGTTGTTATCAAGGAAACTCTTGTTCCTGATCTCAATTGCAAGTCTATAGTCCGAGTAAATCGATCCAAACAACTCCTCCAGTTTTCCCAATGTCGTCCCTCTCTTTAGAGGGTCCAGGAACGGCGACAGCTGCAAAAGTGCAGATCCGAGAAAACCGGAATTCTTTATCGGTAGAATGACTTTTGAGACAAATTCCTTAGCAGTCTCGATAGACTTTTCCGTAATTCCGTCTGGATCATGAGTGACCTCTCTCGGAAATTTCAGGGAATAAAGAAAATCTTCCTTCCCTTGAACCTTGGATATCCAGGAATTCACTGTCTTCTCCCCAGGGAACGAGTAGTAGGTGGAATCTATCTCTACTGAGTTGAAGAACTTATAGTAGTAGAGCAGGTACTTGCTCTCCTCCATCCCTTTCGGGTAGAAGGTCTCCTTCCAATCCGGGTACTGGAAGCCTGAACACCCCAAATATAGCATTTCATTTTAATAATCAAACTTGAAATAAAATCTTTCCATAGCGAGAAAGGAAAACTATTACTGTGACCAATTATTATTAAGACCATGAAAATGGTAGACCTTATCGGGTTGGATTCGGATACTTCTTTCAAAATAAAGATGGAGGCCTACCTCTACATTGATGCCGGAAAGATGCTGGAACACAAGAAGGGAGATCCGAAGAAACTCAAGAAGTACATGGAAAATAGGATTGGGATTATAGAAGAGATCCTTAAGATAACAAGACCCTTCAGAATTGTCGAGGGGAAGAATACTCTCGTGGAAGTGGGCAAATGACTTTCATAAGAGTTTCGGAGGTGATGTCCCGAAATCCGATCAAGGTCGAGTCTTCGTTGACCGCAGAAGAGGGAGCAAAGCTGATGGCTCACAAGGGAATAAGTTCATTGCTGATCGAGGAGCAAGGAAGGATAGTGGGAATAGTTACAGAGAGGGACATAGTGACCAAGATTGCAGCCAACGGTCTGTCCTCTAGCGAGATCAAACTAAAGGAGATTATGAGTTCTCCGCTCATTCACGTCGAAGGAGATAGTCCTCTTGAAACGGCAGCAGAAATGATGTGGAAGAGGAAAATCAGGAGGCTCCCGGTGGTGATAAACAACGAGATCTCGGGGATACTAACCGAAAATGACATCGTCAGAATCTCGCCAGGTCTGATTGAAATAACCAGAGGAATATTGGAGAAGGAAGACCAGGGTATTGTAAAGGGTGTCCACGGGGTCTGTGATTCTTGCAACGAGTTTTCTGAGAACCTTGTTTACAAGGCTGGCAACTATTATTGCGAACGGTGTTACTCTGAAAAGGCACAGATGTGAACTACCTCACGCTAAAGCTGTGAAGCTTCCTATTTCAACCGCTAAGCTTGCAGATACGTTTGGAATGTTGTTCAGGCATTCCACCCTATGTGCAGAGGCTTTCGTGCTTAGATGGATTTGTAAAGGTATTTCGTCAAGAGAGGATAACGGGTAAGTGCAGTTCGATTCTGAGCTTGATCTATCTAGGGGAAAGGTTGAACTTCCAATATTCCTGCCTGTAGCTACCAGAGGGTTTGTCAAGGCGGTCCCGATGCAAAAAATTAATGATATTGGAATAAAGGCACTCATTTCCAATTCAGTTCATCTCACTGTTTCCCCAGGTCTCGAAATCCTTGAAAAGACGAAAGGGATTAACGGCTACACAGGATTCAAGGGTAGCTACTTCACGGACTCTGGAGGTTTTCAGATACTGAGGGAAGAGTTGGTGAAGATAGAAAAAGACGGTATATTATTCAGGGACAGAAAAAGCGGAAAAAAGGTGAAAGTCACCCCAGAGATCAGCTCTGAAATCCAGGGCAAGATCAGATCAGACGTAGCGATGATGCTCGATGACTGCCCTCCATATGGCGCAGAGGAGACGAGGTATTCCCTGTCTGTCAAGCGGACATTCGAGTGGGGGAAGATATTCTCAACAATGAAGGTCCCAAACCAGAAGAGATTTGGTATCATCCAGGGGGGCTTTGATGCAGACTTGAGAAGGGAAAGTGCTCGTTTGATGAGTTCGCTGGAATTCGATGGGTTTGCCATAGGAGGATTGAAGATAGGAGAACCCAAAGAACTGACCGATATGGTACTAAACAAAACCCTTCCATTGATACCGAAGGAATTTCCGATATATCTCATGGGAGTGGGAGACCCCCTTTCAATAGTGGAATATTCGGATGCGGGAATTGGAGTTTTTGATTCCACATATCCAACCAGAAACGCAAGACATGGTTTTGTGCTCACCAACGAAGGCTCAATAAATCTCAAAAATGCGAAACATTCTATCGACTTTGAACCAATCGAAAATGGTTGTTCTTGCGAGACATGTACTTACTATAGCAAGACAAAACTGAGGGAATTATACAAGAATGAGGACCCTTCTTTCCAGTACTTGGCCACGGTCCACAATCTTGACTTTATGCAAAGGTTTATGGAATCAGTAAGGAACGACAGGGAAAAGGCCAGGGAGATTGCAAAGAAATTCAGTAAACTCAATTACTCAGAATCTCATAACGACAACATCGGGTAGGTGGCAGAGCGGCTATGCACGGGACTGCAGATCCCGACTATTGGGGTTC
>JACWAC010000087.1 GCA_014874235.1 Thermoplasmatales archaeon | reverse complement strand
GACAGCTGTATACTTCTAGACATCTCTGTGAACGATCCTCCGAAATCTGTCCTTCCAATGGACCCTTCAAAAATGAAATCTCCAGAAAACATGGAATTATCGACTATAAACGAACAGCTTCCCGGTGTGTGTCCCGGAGTCTCGACCACCCTTAACGATTTGTTGCCAAATTTGAGACTGTCTTCGTTTCTAAAGTGCTTGTCCGGTATGGGGGCTGTCCCAGGATCTATACCTGTATATGTCTCCGAATATTGAATAAAAGTTTCCAATATTGCTTCATCCTTGCTGTTCAGAAGGAAAGGTACATCAAATTTGGATTTTAAAGCAGAGACTGAGAGAATGTGATCAAAGTGAGCGTGAGTTGCCAGTATCATCTTAGGTACAATGCCCTTTTTTCCTATGTGTTCCGTTATGACATCGTGCTCCCCACCGGGATCGATTATTATGCAGTCTCCGCTATCATTTAGCAAATAACAATTGGTACGCAAAGGTCCGACGATCAGTCTTTCGATTTCCATGTGGTGACAAACTGCGGAAGATATTCTGCATAAAAAATCTTTGGAAACCACCAACATGGTGACGGAACAGGAGCGATATGTTGGTAGTTCTGGAGGACGGAAAATAACAGTTATATATCGGATTCTCCTTGAAACCTAGATGAGTTCGGTACCAATAAAGACCAAAAATAGAGTTATCGTCAAATTCATAAATGGTAGGAAGCTTGAAGACATTTCCCTTGAGGAGAGAATATCACTCAGCACAGTAGAGGAAGTGATTGAAGAGTGGAAGCAGGGTTACATAAACATGGACCTTGGCAATGACATAGCACAAGAACTAAAAGAACTGGCTCTATTGATCAGAGACAAGGAAATAACACCCCACGATCTGGTCGAGGGTTATCAATACTACGGTATATTCAAGGACAAAGAGAGGGACAGAATTATCAAGATAGTCAACGAAATATACTCTCTCGAAGAAGGCATGAGAGTGCAGTTTATCAAAACTGCTGAAAAGATGGCCAAACTCTCGAAGTACAACAACATAGAATATGTCGAGATTCCAAAAGCGATCGAAGAGATGGTTGAGAAGGGAAGAGAGTTGAATAGGGAGATAAAGAGCAAGGAGATTCAAAATCTAGAACTTGCTGAAAGGCTAGCTAAGATCAGACGCGAGCTAGAGAGTATCGAAGAAGAAAAGAAAAATCTAGCAAGAGAGGTGGCGCTGTCTGACTATCTGAAGAAGGAGCTTCCCAGAGGAGCGGAAGACGAAAATGCAATTAAGAATGCCATTAAGGGACTAAAACACTCTGGCTTTGACTCGAAAAAGATCGAGGAAGTATCTTCCGAGATAGCACTTATTAGCGAAAGGGAACTCACTGTTGACCAGTTTCTAAAGATTTCAAGATATTTTGAGGAACTGATGAATCTAGGGCTGAGTGTCACGACGATGGAGAAAATTCTCGATACCGTTAAGGAAGATGGAGTGACAATAGACGAGTACCTCAACGAGAGGGCGGCATATGTCAGAGACAAGCTGGCTTACATGAAGTCTCTTAAAGAACTGATAGACGCTCACAGAAGGGCTGAGAAACAGATGAAACAGATAAATGAAGAAATTGCCCTAAGGAAAATGAAGCTCGAGAGATTTTGAAGTAGTATTCAACTCACTCGTTTCTTGGCTCTGTTAAGCTTATCAGTTCTTCGTACGTTATCGCTCCGTTTATCAAGGAGTCAGTCCTTCGTTCGTTCAGCACTTCGCTAGAAATCTTCTTGAGCAATCCTAAAGTGGCGTAGCTAGCACCCGGACCAAAACTAACCCTCTTGATGCCCATTCCTTCCAGTTCGTTCAGCGATGGAGTTCCGGCGCGTATCATTATATTTATTGGATAGCCGTTCAATTCTTTTAGGAATCGATCTATGTCCTCTCTCCTCACCAACCCCATGGGATATACGCAACCTGCCCCCGCTTCCCGAAATTCTCTGCACCTGTGCACCGCTTCCATGAATTTCTCATCGTCATCTCCTTCAAAGTATCTCAGCGCATCAGTCCTGGCGTTCACGAACACCTTGACTCCAATATTTTCTCCGACCTCCACTATGGCACTTATCTTCCTTTTCTGAATCTCCGTTGGAAACAATTTTTTGGTTCTGTGTTCAAAATCTTCAATGTTCAGACCCACTGCTCCTGCCTCTATCAACCCTTTTACTGTGAGTTTCAATTCCTTGGTGCTCTTACCAAAGCCGGCTACAGCATCAACCGAAAGCGGGACTGAAAGAACTTTTCCGATACTCTTTATGCTCTCCAAGAACCTCTTTCGACCTATGGATTCCCCATCCTCGAACCCCTTTGAAGCGAACAATCCTGCACTGGAAGTCGCAACTGCCTGAAATCCAGAATTTTCGAACATTCTAGCGCTCGGTACATCCCACGCATTTGGAAGAATCAGCATCTTGCCAGGAGTGTTGTGAAGGTCAGAGAATTCAATGGCTTTTTGATCCTGAGGGATCTTCATTTCGAATCGCTCCATTCAATTATCGTGACTGAGTTCCTGCAAGGGATAGAGGAAATCGCAGTCGATACGAATTCCAGGATAATCATTTTGAATCCTTTTGTCAGACTTTTCATGGTCTATTAAACAGATTTAGCAAATTAACATTATGTGAGATCAGTTTTGACTGCAAGGTATTTGAATTGTCTTTGTATCGTCTCTGCTGTTAAGAATGAAGGAAGTAAGTTTTACTGCAGCAGTGGCGGTTGGGTTAGGAGGCATAATCGGGGCAGGTATTTTTGTCCTTAGTGGAACGATGATCAGTCTTGCGGGAGCCGGTGCCCTTCTAGCGTTCCTACTGACAGGAGCCGTTGCGGTTATACTTGCACTGGAAATGGGTGAGCTCACTAGTGCAATGCCAAAAACCAGTGGAGCTTCCTACTCCTTCGTCTACAACGCTTTTGGAAGTGAGCTAGGGTTCATAACTGGAGTATCCCTCTATCTTAGTTTTGTGGCTTCTATTTCTGCGATTTCACTAGGATTTGGAACTTATCTGAGTTCAATGGTAGGACTTCACACCATTCTGTATCCGCGCATTTTTGCCATTCTCTTAATATTTGGGCTAATGAGCGTTAGCTTCAGAGGACTCTCTGAGGCCGCTAAAGCAGATCTCGTTATTGTGATATTCAAAGTCAGCGTGCTTGTGGTTTTTATTGTTTTCGCGCTGACGTTTGGTAAAGTACTCCACACTAATCTCTCATTACCCTCCTTCCACGGCGTACCGGGAATATTTTCAGCTAGCGTGATTGCAATGTTTGCGTATGCAGGATTCCAGTCTATTGCGACTATGGCTCCAAACATCAAGGGCGGAGGTAGAACTGCGGGAAAGGCGATAATGGTTGCAGTGGTAATCAGTCTGATCCTCTACGTTCTTGTAACGTTATCTATGCTTGCGCTTGTTCCAGCGGCACGGTACGGGTTTGTCGCGGATCCACTCAGTTTCGCTCTGAAGAGCGCCAACGCTCCCGCCTGGCTGTTCTACCTCGTTGATTTTGCAGCGCTTGCTGCGACGACTTCTGCAACGCTTGCAATGATAATAGCTGGATCCCAGCTGAGTTATCAGCTATCAGAAGACGGTCTTCTTCCTTCGATATTCAGGAGAGTTTCAAAGACACAAGGAAGTCCTATAACGGCAGTTTTCCTGACGTCGATTCTAGGAATCATCATTATGTTCTCCGGCAACATTTACATCATCGCAGCTATCAGCAATTTCGGCGTCCTGTTCAGTTACCTTCTGACTGGATTTGCATTGATCAAGGTGAGAAGGATGAGAGCAAATCCAGAAAAACACAAGGAATTTCTCGAACAAGCTGGAATCGGTACCGAGAAATCATTCCTGATGCCCCTCTTTCCATTCCTCCCCATCATTGGCATATCACTCCTTATCGTATTCTTCTTTGGATTCCCTGCCATAGCACTAAGCATTGGAATAGGGGTTGTCCTCGTTAGTTTGATACTCTACTACGCACTGAGAGAAGACAAAGACGAACCAGTGATCAAAGTGAGATTCTTTAAGTGAATGTTGCAATCGAAAGAATCTATATGAAATTGAAGGCGATGATTGAAGAATGACGCCTCAGGAAATATTTCTTATTTTCTTGATAACGCTTGGATTTTCCGGGGCAATACCGATAGCAAAGGTGGGAGTTAAGGACTCGAATGTTGAGGGATTTACCGCGATATACCTGTCCGGAACTGTTTTTACGATGTTCGTGGAACAAGTGATGTTCATTCCACTGAAACATTCGTTCATTTACTTCGGGTCGCCTATTATTGTAGTCATTCTTGCTGGTACCATCGGCTCCTTTGGATACCTCTCTGGTTATGCGGGGATGAAGAGGACTCATGCTGGAATATCCAGCACAGTGTTTAACCTGCAGGGCCCCCTGATACTGGTGTTTGGAGCGTTGCTCACTGCTGCATATCCAGGAACCTTCATGATCGTCGGGTTAGCAGTTTCGGTCGTAGGAATACTGCTCATAGGTTTGTCGAAATTTAATTTGAAGAACTTTTCAGTAAGCATTCCATTCTCGTTTGTTGTACTGGCTCCCATATTATGGGCCTTGGAGTGGGTCTCGTTCTCCACAGTTTCCATGAAGGACCCTATATTCTTCACGTTCATCCTGTACTTGACCGCATTTCTCGTAGCAACAATAATTAGCATCTCGAGGAAGAGACTTTTAACCGTTGTCAAGAAGGCTGCACTGTACGCGTTCGCTGGAGGTGCACTCGCAGGAATAGCAAATGCTTCGTACGGCATCTTCATCACGAACTATGGTACCGCCCTGACTGGTATCGTTACTATCATCTCGGTACCCGTCACTGTAATATTGGTTATAGCTGTACTACAGGAAAGATATACCATTTCAGAAATTCTTGGTTTGATAGTCATAGGCATTGGCCTGGCAATTGCACTGGTGTTTTGAAGAAATTTCAGATAACAAAAAAGTTTTCTCCGATTCTAAATTGGAGCAAGTGGTGGCGACATACACAATAGAAACCAAAGGAAGCAGGGTCGACGTGAACAGCCGCGGTGCCCATCTAGACTCTCTATGGTTATCAGGGAAAGAGGTGTTAATGAAATCAGATGACTCGATACAAACGCACGGGGGCTGTGCAATTCTGACTCCATTTGCAAACAGAGTGAGGGAAGCCAAATATAGCTGGTTTGGAAACGTCTATCACCTTCAAAAAAACAGTGGTGAGAATAGCATTCACGGTTTCACGAAAGATATGGAATGGCAGGTTTCTACAACAGAAAAGGCAATGGTTCTTTCAACCGAGATAAAGAGACAGGACTATCCATCCAAATTGAAATGTGAGTCAAAGATAGACTTAAGTGAAGATTCTTTGGAAATTGGTTTCACATATTCGAACGTAGGAGATGAAGACGTGCCACTTTCCGTTTGCCTTCATCCATATTTCCTTCATGG
>JACWAC010000086.1 GCA_014874235.1 Thermoplasmatales archaeon | reverse complement strand
GTTAAAGGATCCCAAGAACTCAAGAAAATTACATATATCTAAATTACATATATGTGAATTGTGAACGAAAAGGAATACAAACCAGCAATGCTGACGACAAAAGCATATTCCGCTCTGCAGGAAGCCAAGAATCTTATGATGGCAGGTTCTAGAAGGAGAACCACACTCTCCGACGTGATCGATGAGTACGTCCGGAAGAGGCTCATTTTCCAGAAGTTAAAGCCAGAACTGAAGGATTACATCAACAAATTTATATCGGAGTCATCAAGAGATGGCAATCTCAAGGGAGCAATTCTGTTTGGTTCTGTTGCCAAGGGAACTTACAATAAATTCAGCGACGTGGACATCCTCCTAATTGTAGATGATAACAAATTTCACTTCTACAAAACCACCTTCAAGAAAGCAGCCATATTTGCAGACGACATGAACGACGCACTCATTAAGAACGGACTATATATGCGTATAAGTCCGCTGATTGTCTCCCTGAAGGACATCAAGGAGTTTACACCTATTTTTCTGGACATTTTGGACTATGGGATTACCTTATTTGAAAGAGAGAATGTTGCGACAGAATTCATTTATTCACTGAGAAAGATAAGACATAAACGGATAATTCGCCAAGGAATGGAGGTTTTGGAATGGGAATAGAAAAGACAAAATTGGCACTAAATAATGCAGAAATTTGGTTGGGATCAGCTAAGAGCAACATTAGAGACGGTCAGTACAGTGCAGCAATCTACAGCCTGGAGATGGAGGTAGAGATATCGCTTAAGGCGGCTCTCCTATCACAGGGAATAAATGTCCCTAAAGTTCACGATATCTCAAAGTTGTTAGTGGAATATTCAAATGAGAGAAGGGGGCTGAAACTCATCAAGGAAAATCAAGACTTCATTCTGGATATCTACACTGATTTACTGGATTACAGGAATTCAGCGGCTTATCTGTTTGAATCTGAACAACCAGAGATTGACTTCAAAGATCTCGCCTCGGATTATTTGCCAAAGGCCGAGAAAGTGCTTGATATATGCAAGAAGGTTGTGCTTGAATGAATCCTGAGAGTTAACAATCTGGATTTCATTGACGCTCTGCAGTACTGTGTGGCCAAGAATATAGAGGTGGATGCAATAGTATCATTTGATTGAGATTTTGACGAATAGGATATGAATCTACTTGAACAGGCCGATATCCAGAAGAAATCAGTGACATCCTCCCCTCCCTGTCGGAAGGGTCTTTCGCTCGGCAAAAATAAATATTTTCAAACCCTTAAGCCATATGAAGGTGGGAAAGAACGTTTTCATAGCTCACAATGCCACTTTGATCGGAGACGTAAATCTAGAAGACAATGTGGGAATATTCTTTGGAGTCGTGATCAGAGCAGACCAGAACTCAGTGAACATACGCAAGAATTCTAACGTTCAGGACAACGTTGTCATTCACTGTGACAGAGAAAACAAAACCGAGATCGGCGAAAACGTCTCAATCGGTCACGGGGCAATAGTCCACGGCGCTACTGTGGCTTCTAACGCTCTCATTGGAATGGGGAGTATATTATTATCTGGTTCGGTCGTAGAAGAGGGGGCAATCATAGGAGCAGGGGCCCTGGTCACTTCCGGCACTGTGATTGGAAAGAATTGTCTCGCAGTAGGGTCACCCGCAAAGATTATAAAATGCGACAGTACGGTGGGAGAAGCAGCTAGAACGAATGGGGAAATCTATCAGCAGCTCATAAAAAAACACTTGGAAGAGAAATTTATAGAGTATGCTCACTGAGTTAGTTTGCTAAAATCTTCAGGGAGTTGTCCACCCTTGAACTGCTTCTTCATCATGCTGAGTATCTTCCTGTTCCCCTTGATGTTCTTGACCATGTCCTTTACTCTCTTGTAATCCTTGAGTAAGTCCTTGACGTCAGAGGTGTTATAACCAGAACCGGAAGCTATCCTCTCCACCCTGGATCCCTTGATCTCATCTGGGTTTTCCATTTCGTAGTACGTCATTGAATCCATTATGGTCTTGTACTTTTTCAGCTTTGTCTCCGACTCATCAAAAAAATTGTCGTCCATGTCCTTCTTCATTCCTCCCGCTGCCATAGGAAGCGAGTCGAAGAGTTTCTTGAAAAGACCGGGCTTGTTCATCTGGTCCCATACATCGTACATCTCCTTCAGTGTGAACTTACCTGCGACCATTTTTTCCATTGAGTTCTCGTCGATTTCCTTTTGGAATTCCTTGGCTGCAGCCATCAAAGTCTCGAAGTCGCCCATTCCCAGCAACCTCGACAGGAACCTTGCTGGATTGAAGTATTCCATGTCCTCCATGTGTTCCCCGGTTCCGATGAAGAGGATAGGCGCTCCCGTGGATGCGACTGCACTCAGGGCTCCCCCTCCCTTCGCCGTGCCATCCAGTTTCGTGATGTATACCCCCGTAATCTTAACGGAATCGTTGAATGCCTTTGCCTGCTTCCCTGCCTGCTGACCTATACTCGCGTCCAGGATCAACACGACCTCGTCCGGGTTGACAAACGAATTTATGTCTGAAATCTCCTTGGTAAGGGAAGAATCTATTGCATTCCTGCCGCTCGTATCTATGATCTTGACATCCCAATCCCTAAATTTTTCAAGCGCTTCCTTGACGACCTTTCTGCTGTCCTTCTCTCCATAGATACCATAGAAACTCGCACCAACTGAAGTAGATACCTGCTCCAGCTGCTCGTAGGCTCCCAGTCTCTGGGTGTCGGCTGCAACGAGAACAACTTTGTAACCGTGCTTGAGATAGAATTTGGCCAGTTTTCCAGCACTCGTTGTCTTTCCCTGTCCGTACAGTCCCACCAGCATCAGTGTCGCAGGTTTAACGTGGAATTCCCTCGGTTTTCCGAGGATCCTAAGAAGTTCTTCATAGATGATCTTGATCAGGTGATTTCTGGGATTGGAGTTCTTGGGTACGGGTTCCTCCTTTGCCCTCCTCTCGACGCTGTTCGTGATATCCAGAGTCAGACTGACGTCAACGTCTGCCATCAAAAGAGCGCGCTGCATCTCCTTCACGATCTCTTCCACCAATCTATCGTCTACAAGTGCGCTCTTGTTGATCCGCTTGAGGGCATCACGCAGGCTCTTCGCTAGGGAATCCAGTACCATTCTATTTCACCTATTCCAGTCACTCGCCCGGAACTTTCTCAACGATTCCTGAGAGCCTTTCCTTTATTCTGGAAAGAGCGTAGTCAAGAACCTGTCTCGGTTTCAGGCTACCATCAGTTTCAAAATAGAATATAAACCTTGTTTCGTCTTCCTTGACTTCCAGCGTATCCATCCTGTAGAGCTTTCCGATGTATTTGGACGGATAGTCCGCAGTGAATATTACTTCCTTGTCGTTCTTCTTGAGGACGTTCCTGGGGGAGTGCTTTATGACCTCTTCCAGCTCAAGCTCCTTGGCAGATACCTTTAATTCCCTTCCATATCTGTACGAGACACCACTCGTCGTCTGGAATCTCGCATGCTCCCTTGCCCTCCCGACGTATGCCTCGGCATCTAGCATCATTGCCTGACGTTCGTTCAGCTCCACTATTGGGATTTCCTTGTCGTCCGGTGACATCTTGGAGTCCCCAATCGCCACCAGGTCCCCGCTCATGACCTTCTTCGGGCCAACCACGAAGATGCTGTAATTGACGGTGCAGAGTGAACACCCCGCTCCACCGCAGCTGCAGGTTTCCCTTTCGTTCATTTTCAGGTCGGTGGGCAGTGGAACCATACCCAATCTCGATGCTATCACTTCGTCGAACAGTGAGGTCAGAGAAGAATAGACCTTCTCCCCCTCTTGTCTTATTTCACCGTGGTGGAAATTGACCTTTGAAATAGCCAATTTGGGGATATCGTTTATGAGGGTCCTCCTCAGCAAATTGGCATAGGCTGGAGTTATGCCGCTTATTTCGAAACGGATGAAAGAATCGCCCTCTTCGATGATCTTGACGTTCTCGCTCATACTCTCCTTCCCCTCTTCCCCCCCTTCTTCTTCGTTCCGTCGTGGGGAATGGGTGTGGCATCCTCGATTCTTGCGATCTTGATGCCTGCCCTTGCAAGCGCCCTGACTGCTGCCTGAGCACCCGGTCCAGGGTTGTGGCTCCTCGCTCCTCCCGGAGCTCTGATCTTGATAACGACGTCGGTGATCTCTTTCTCCCTCAGCTTCTCGACAATGAGATCAATCTCCTTCATCGCCGCATACGGAGAACTCTCGTCCCTGTCCGCCTTCACAACCATTCCGCCAGATGCCTTTGCAAGCGTCTCGGCCCCAGTTATGTCAGTGACGGTGATAACAGTGTTGTTCTGCGATGCAAATATGTTTACTACTCCCAACTTTCCCATTATGCTCCCTCCTTCTTTTCAGGTTCCTGCGCTCCCGCTCCTCCTCCTTGCTTATTCTCCCCCACCATCCTCATAGGATGCAGCTCGTTAGCGAGCGGCGAGTTAGAAGCGTAGTTTACGGATTCCTCCTCTGTCTTGAGTACCTTGTACCCAGGGATGGTCACTTTCCTGTCCCCTATCGAAATGTGACCGTGGACTATCAGCTGTCTTGCCATGCCCGCCGTTCTAGCCAGCCCCTTCCTCATGACCAGCGTTTGAAGTCTCCTCTCGAGGAATGACTGGACGTTGAGCGTAAGTATGTCGTCAGCCGATGCATTCTCGGTGAGAATTCCGTACCTTGAAAGTCTTCCCACCATGCTCTTGATCTGTTCTACTGCCCTCGCATCTCCTAACCTGAGACTAGCCTGGATGGCAATTGCGTTTGTCCTGTATTTCTTGAGTTCTGACTCGGCCTTCCACAATTCTCTCTTGTTCTTGAGGCCGTACGCCCCAACTACCTGATTTTCCGACTTAATTCGCTCCCCCTCGAACGGGTGCCTCGGGGTCTCGTACTTCTTCCTAATCTTTTTTGGATCTCCCATTTATCATCACTTCTTCGTTTCTACCGCTGCCGGAGCTGGTGCTGCTGCCGGTGCCGGAGTAGAAGTTTGTGTCGCTGCTCCACCCTCGGGTGCAGGACCTTCCCTCCTCCTTATAACTCCCACAGCCAGTCCCTTCCTTCCGTTTGATCTTGTCCTCTGTCCCCTGACCTTCTTTCCCTTCTCGTGCCTTGTTCCCTTGTAACTTCTCGTCCTTCTCATCCTGTTGATATCATCTTCCAGTGCAACTACCAGGTCGGGTCCCACTTTCAATAAATTATCACCCGTCTGGATGTCCTTCTGGTGATTGAGCGTCCATGCGGGATAGATCTCGTGGTATCTATTGTCTATCGCTTCCTTGATCTCTTCTATCTTGTCGTCCTCTATTTCTCCCAGTTTGACAGTCATGGGAATGTTCATTTTCTTTAGCAAGATTTCAGCGGTCCTGTAGCCAATTCCCCTTATGTTTGAAAGTGCGTACACTGCCTGTCTCGTACCGTCCAGGTTTGTGTTCGCAAGTCTAACAATATATTTTATGTTCTCATTCTTTACTTTCTGTTCAGCCATTTCATCACTCTGCAGAGCAAGACCTAAAAACGTTTAATCTATAAAACCTTTTAA
>JACWAC010000011.1 GCA_014874235.1 Thermoplasmatales archaeon | reverse complement strand
CAGGTAAGGCAGTAGTCTTGATGTATTATGGATTTCCGGAAAGGAGTGAAGGGATGAGGGATTACCTGAAGGACATCCTGCACGGAAGAGAACCCCCCGAGTCACTAATAAGGGATAATCTGATGAAACTCGATATTGTGGGAGGTCAGACGCCTTCCACAGGGATCGTGAAAAGCATAAGGGCCAAAGTGGCTAGTAAAATAGAAAACGATGGTTTCAGTGTTTACCTCCTCGCGAAACACACCGACCCATCGATCAAGAAAGCATCGAAGATAATCAGCGAGGATGAGATCTATGAAGTTCCACTCTTTCCTGTATATTCCAAGTTCATATTTGATGGATACTTCGGACCACTAGAGGAGCAGTTAGCCGGCAGGAAATTTGTGAGAATTTCTGACATTGGTTTTGATCGGAAGTTGATTGATTATTATAGAGATAGAATTGCCGTCGGAGACGATACTCTTCTGACATTCTCCGCACACAGCATTCCACTAGAAGGATACGACCCCTACTCAGAAACCATACTCAAGCTGTCCAACGAAATAGCCGGAGACAAGAAATTCATCAACATCTACCACAGTCAGGGTCCTTTCCATCCGAACTGGCTGACCCCGTACGCGGAGTACTCGATTGCATTTGCAAAAGAACGGGGTTACAGGAAGATGATAGTAGCCCCTATCGGATTCATCTACGAGCATTTGGAGGTCCTCTATGACCTTGACTATAAACTGAAGAATGACGCGAAGAAAGAGGGAATCGATTATGAGAGAGTACCTCTTCCAAATGATTCGAGCGTTGTGATAGAGGCCATCATAAATTCAATAAGCACGCAGAAATTCTGACCGGTAAGAGCGATGACAAAGCCTCTCTCGGAATAACGAAATCATATTGTACGATCAGGCATGCACAGTTATGATTGACAGGGAGTTCAAGCCTTTCGCCCTCACTGGTTATGAAACACAACTGGAGCGAGAAAAGCAGTTCAATCTGAAAAGAACGGTCATTGACATCAAGATAGATTTCGAAGAGAGAGCAATAGAAGGAAAAGTTGAACTGGATCTGAAAGTGAACAGCCTTCCACAGGACCATCTGGATATAGATGCAACAGATATGGAGGTCTACAACGTGTCTGTCAGGGGAGTCCCTCACGAATTTGCAACTTTCAGGGATAAGATAGTGGTATATGGAGACTTCAGGGCCCTGTCCGATTACATTATCACCATTACCTACAGATCGTATCCAAAAATAGGAGGGTACTTCGTGGAGGATGAAGGTGGGTTACAATTCTGGACCCAGGGTGAAAGCACGGAGAATCATGCATGGTTCCCATGTTTCGACTACCCGAATACGAGGAGCTCCTATGAGATCAGAGTAACCGTTCCTAGCGACTATCTGGTTATCAGCAATGGTAGTCTTGTGGACAGGATCGATGGAGACTTTTCAACATTCGTTTTTAGGGAAGATTTCAAATTTCCTGCATACCTGGTGAGCGTGATAGCGGGAAAATTCAAGTCAATGAAACAAGAGTGGGAAGGCATACCCATCACTTCCTATTTCCTACCCAAGTTTGGGGGACTAGCAGAGAGATCTTTCAAGAATTCTCCGGACATGATGGATTTCATAAGCAAGAAGACGGGAGTCAGGTACCCTTATTCAAAATACGACCAGACCTGTGTTTCACTGTTCGTTATGGGAGGAATGGAGAACATCAATGCAACCACACTGACCGACAGAACGCTGCACGATGAAATCGCTCACCTGGACTACCAGTCTGAGCCTCTCCTCTGCCATGAGATGGCTCATCAATGGTTTGGAGACTACGTTACGTGTAAGGACTGGTCCCAGGCATGGTTGAACGAGGGATTTGCGACTTACATCTCCCTCATCTACTCTGAGAGAATGAAGGGGAAGGACGAATTCTTGGTAGACGTTGAAAACACCAAAGAAGCCTATATGAAGGAGTACGCAGAGAATTATGGTAGGTCCATTGTGGAAAGAAAATACAAGGAGCCGGAGGAACTTTTCGATAGACACCTCTATCAAAAGGCTTCCCTTTTCCTGAGGTACCTGAATTATTACCTCGGGGACAAGATATTTTGGAGTGGAGTCAAGGAGTACCTGGAAAGCAACAAGATGAGTGGAGTTTCAACAGACGATTTCAGGAAGGCCCTTGCCAATGTCTCTGGATTCTCGCTGGAGTCCATGTACCACCAGTTCCTGGATTTGCCCGGACACCCAGAATTCAAAGTGGAAGAGATTTCATCAAGAGGAAAGACTCAGATCAAGATAACGCAGGTAGGAAGGATTTTCAAGCTGAAGGCCCCGACCAGGGTCTACTTCGAGGGCAGGACGGAAGAAATTGAACTCTCGATCGAAGACAAAGTGACGCAGTTGGAATTCGACAAGAAGAGCTATAGAGGATTCTCTTTTGATCCCGAGAGCAGCGTTTTGAGTACCATCACAACTGAAACGCCGAAGGAAACTTCAAGATTCCTTCTTAGAAACGGAGAAACAGTAATTGAGAGGTCTAGATCAGCCCTTGAGCTTGGAAAGTTTGGCACTTCGGAAATTCCGTTCCTCATGGAATCATTTGAAATCGAAAAATTTTGGTATGTTAAGGGAAAGATTGCTGAAGCAGTATCCAAAATAGGAGGGAAGAAGGCCTCCGAGTCCATTTTAAAAATGCTCGAAGACGGGGATTACAAGGTGAGACGAGAAGTCGTCAAATCGGCTTCGAGCCTGAAGGACAGAAAGGCGTTATCCAAACTGACGGAAATGTTTGAAAGGGAAGAGGGCTATCGACTAAGAGCTAACATAATATCCAGTGCTCAGAAGATGGGGAAGGAGGATTCAAAGGATTTTCTGCTCAAAGGTCTCGAAACACCATCCCATGACAATATGATCAGAACCGCTTCGCTTAATGCCCTAGGAGAACTTGCAGATCTTTCGACCCTCAGCGTGGTGAAAAAGTACACTAAGAAAGAGTACGACTGGCAGACTAGAACTGCAGCAATAGCTGCGATATCCAATTTCTACTGGAAGGATAGATCAGTCTCGGAAATACTGACAAGAGGATTGGAGGATGAGTTCTTTCTGGTCAGGGAGAGCGCTGCTAACGGAATCAGGAGCACCGGTGATTTTGGGTTGATGTCGAAGATATCTCCCTATCTCGATAAAGAACGAGATGCATATGCCAAGAGATCAATGAGAGTGGCATTAGAGGTGAAAGAGATACCAATCCCTCAGGATTTGAAGAACATCAAAGAGGAACTTGAAAACCTTAAGGACAGAGTGAACAACTTGGAATCAAAAAAAGGCACTAAAAGGTGAGAACGCCAAGCAGCAATTATCATTCTAGGTGATTCGTGAGAATCAGTATGGAGTTTACGTAGGGTCAGTAATCGACATTAATCTATTTGAAATAAGATATTGTTCTGCTGTAGGTATGAGTATTGCGGATGTGTCATCCTAACGGCTGGGCTCCTTCCTGCTGGCGATCTCTTCTGCGCTAGCAGACAAGGGAGGAGCTCCTTACTTCTTAACAGTTTGGAATATTTTCAATTGATTGTCAGGGTCTGACCACAGGAATCAAAAGAATCATATATAATTGAAAGACGATCAGAAGAAGCTTGAATACGTTTTCAGCCATACCATAGCAGAATTGGAACGAGGCACATTATTCGGTATTTTTGCGGAATATGGTTTAAATAAGAATATAATTTATGTATTAGACTTAAATTGACACATATCAAAATGGCGAAAATGTCTTAACCTTTAGCACAATTTCTAATCGTGACTTAAATGAGCGAAAGGAAACTGACTTCTATTCTTTTCGACACCAAGTTAAACATAGCGGCCATAATGATTTATACAGCCATAATGCTCCTTATTAGTCCTGCGTTCCCTGGTGTCACGTGGTTTAAACTCGGAGATTTTACGACAGATGTGGTAAATTATTACCACACGGTAATGATCCCTCTCGCACTTATCGTAATACTACTAACCGCAAGAGTATTCAACCTACCAAAAAGTTTCCAGAAACTAATGAACATCGCAACCTATCCAGTGTTGATCTTTTCGGTGATTGGACTCGTTTTGTTCTATCCGACGGCTCCAAGTCTAGTACTTGCAAATGAAGCTGCACAGGGAATAAGAGACGTCATCGTCGTTCTTGCAGCTGTCCTGTTGGTGATAGGTCTCCTGATCTATCCGTTCAAGAACAAGAAAGACCTCAGAAACACCTATGGTTCATACATCACAGTCCTCCTTGCATCAATATCAGCAACAATCGCAGGCACAGTTGGAATGGTCCTTGAGTGGGGAAATCTTCAAAATGGGTATCTCTCCATACCGTTCTTCCAGAACTACGTCAACTCAATAGGAGGTACAGCGACATTCCTTGGAAATGCGTGGACAATGCACTCTCACATGATTCCCCCGGCAATAATGGGAGGGATTGTTGGACTGACTGCGCTGATCTTTGGATATCAAAAGCTCTCATCGGGATACAGGACGATTGTAAACCTTGGTCTCGTGATTTCCTCTATAGGCATAATTTCAATGTCTTCGATGTACTGGATCTCAACGTTCGGGACCTGGGTGATCCCAGCGGTATTCACAAGTGCAGGAGGGGTCAACGGTCTCGCTCTGGACGACACTCAAACCGGGCTCATTGGAATCGGAGCCATTATTGCAGCCGTAGGGTTGATCAAGATTCTGGATTCTAACAGAGGGGTCAAGTACGTTCAGCTTGGTGCAATCGGATCGTGGATCGGTGCAATGGCAGCAATGTTAGGAATTGGTTTCTTGATAGAATTCAACGAGGTATTCTACGGATTTGGAGATCCAACACTAGGAGCGGGAGCGCTGTACGACCAGGCTTTTTCTGATGGACACCTACTTTACATATTCCTAATGCTCATAATATCTGCGACATTCTTTGTTTCACTGTACTATTTCTCCAGAAACAGTGAAAGAAGCCTCAGACTTCCGTCGTACCTTGGTATCTCAGGAGTCGTCCTCGGCTTTGTTGGGTTGCAGGTATATGTAATGGACTTATCGTGGTACGTAGAGGCCGTTGGATTATGGCTTATGTTCCTTTCATTCGTCGCTATGATCCTGCCATTTATAAGAGGAAAAGAGACCAAAGCTGTTCCACTGAGTTGATTCATTTTATTTTTTCTTTTGTTGAAAAGGGGATTTCATACGAAATTCTCTTTTCAAATTATAAGCACCGGCTTTTATGTGTAGGCAATAACGTTCGGCCCATTCAGTTCTTCGATGCTTTGTCAGTTTCTATCCTGACTCAAACAGGCAAGAAATGGATACATTAATATTAGCATAAGAACTAATTCTGTGGATGGAATTTTCCTATCTCACAAGGAAGAATGACCTAAAAAATTTGAATGGAAAGGAGTACGAAGTTGTCATCGTCGGTGGAGGGATTGTAGGTGCAGGAATTGCGAATGTTCTGAGCGCGAATGGAATAAAGATACTTCTCATTGACAAGGGTGATTTTGCATCTGGGACAAGCAGCAATTCATCGAAACTGATTCACGGCGGACTCCGTTACCTTGCCCAAGGGCATTTGCTTCTCACTCGAGAACTGCTTAAGGAAAGAAACTATCTCCTGAAAAACCTCGATTTCGTCTCCAGGATGAAGTTTGACATCCTTATTGACGATAGCTCCTGGAGCAGGTCATCCCTGTATTTCGGTTTATTTTTGTATAACCTACTAGGAGGCAAGATTGAATTCCCCCGCTTCAAAAGGGATGGATACTCATATGATGGATACCGTGGCCACTTTACTTATGAGGACGCATCCACAGACGATGCGCTTCTCGTAGTCCACAACGTTGTTTCAGCCGTGATGCAAGGGGCTACAGCGATAAATTACCTTGAGGCGACTGAATTCAAAGACGTTGAAGGGCGCGTAGAAACAAAACTTGTTGATAGGTTAGAAGAAGGGTCGTTTCACGTCAAGAGCAAGATTGTGGTCAACGCTGCTGGGCCATGGGTCAATGCTGCACTCAAAGGGTACGGCTCAAGGAAAATCGACGACCTCAGACTCTCTAAAGGGTCGCACCTGATACTCAAGAAAGACAAATTCAACTTGAAGAATGCGGTAGCCTTCAGGTCTCATCTTGACAGAAGACAGATGTTTATCATACCCAAGGGCGATGTGGTCATTGTTGGGACGACGGACAAATTTGTGGATTCTCCTAACTCGTTTGTCATGGATGATGAAGAGGAGGAGTACATCGTTGACTCCGTAAGGAAGGTTTTCCCAAACGTAGGAGAGGAGGATGTTGTGGGGAGCTATTCCGGTATCAGACCTCTATATGGAAGCGGGGACGATCCGGGCAGGGTCACAAGAGATTTTCATATCGGCAAGAGCGGAAAGATGATCACGATAATGGGAGTCAAGATCACCAACTACAGAAGTGCGTCGAGAAAAATATGCAGGCAAATTGGTGAAATGTTGAACAAGAGTTTGAATGTCAGGGACTTACCAAGAGTGGAATACAGTCGCAGCGGTAGAGACCCGCTTGAGTGTGCGGTAATGCATGAGTGTGCTCTCACTGTAGAGGATGTTGTGAGAAGAAGGCTTGGTTATTACTATTCAACGACCGACCAGGGACAAAAAGAAACAAGTTCTATCAAGGAGTTGCTCGAAAGAGTTTCCGGTAAACACTGATTCAAGTCTTACCGATTCAGACCTAAGTGAACATATAGGGATTGTAAGGAGTGATTTTATTAACAACCAACCCATCTTAAATTATGCCAGAAAGTCTTTTGTTCCCTTCTGAAGAATGGGTAAAGGAATATTGTAAGAGACTCTGTGAATCGCCTGATTACAACAAGACTGGAAAAGGGTGGAAGGACCCAATCAAATTCAAGATGATAGACCTCGGAGAACTGAAGAATAGCATACCATACGACTCGTTCATTCTGAACCTGCAGGAAGGCAAGTGCGGAGGATCGGAGATGGTGAATGACCCGACAAAGACTGCCCCCTTCGAACTGACCGCAACCTACACAAATTGGAAGAAGATAATTGGAGGGAAGATAAACCCCACTACAGCCATGTTGACAGGTCAGATGAAAGTCAAAGGAAACATCGCTCTTCTTCTAAGATATGCATCGGCAGCCATAGCCATGGTCAAGACTGCTCAAACCATTCCAACAAAATACGTAGGAGAAGAATGAGTTTTTTCAAACTTCCGAGAACTGTCTATTTCCAGAGGGACATCATCGATAGCCTTCAGGACATTCTGTCGAAGGAAAACATCAGAAAGATCCTGATCGTAACTGACAAGAATGTTCTGACCCTCGTAGGCAAGAGGATCGAAACGGCGTTAGGCACCATTGAGAGAGAATACTTCACCGACGTCCTACCAGAACCCACAATTGGGCAAATACAGGATGGGGCGTCTTCTCTCAGAAGCAAGGAATTTGATGCAATCGTAGCAATAGGCGGAGGAAGTGTGATCGATTTCTCTAAAGCACTGGCAGTAAAGATATCGAATCCTCAGGCGGATCTTGGAAGCATAAGCCCATTTGAGAGCATCAATTTGAAAACTAAACTAGTGGCGATTCCTACCACCTCTGGAACTGGAAGCGACGTATCGTTTGGAGTAGTACTTTCCAATAAGGAGGGAAAACTGGCCATGGGTAACTATGAATTGGTTCCTGAAATCGACATCCTCGATTCTTCACTTACACCTACGGATAGGAAGATTGTTGTTGCAACAGGTATAGATGCATTTGTTCACTCTTTTGAGGCGATAGCTGCCAACACTTCTAGTGCATTCACGGACGCATTTGCCGAGAGGGCAATTGAGACAATATTCTATAATCTGAAGGGCGCGATTGAAAATGAGGAACAGGCAAAGGATCTAATGCACATTTCCGCAACAATGGCAGGAATAGCCTTTTCAAACAGCGGTACCGCATCAGCTCATGCACTGGGTCACAGCTTCGGTGCAACCTTCCACGTCACCCACGGAACATCGGTGGGACTGTTTCTCATTCCGTCCATTCTTTACAATTCCCAGGATCCATTAACGCGGGATAAATATCTGAGAATATGTAGAATTCTTAACGTCAACGACATCGTAGGTCTCACAAAGAAAATAGATGGTTTCTTCAAGAGCGTTGGACAGCCGAGCAGGGTGAGGGATCTTGGCATTGACGAGGACTATTACAGGTCCAGAGTTGACCAGCTGGTTTCCTTATCACTCCGGGACAGCGAGCTCGCATTCAATCCCGTTCTTGCAGGGGAAGAAGATCTCAAGAAGATCTTTGTGGATACTTATTGATCTTCTAGGGCACTATGAAATTGACGCCCTTCTGCAGGACGTTGATGCTGATAGGAGTATTGCCGATGACTTCACCGTCCATTTCCACCAAGTTCCCCTTTTCTCCAAAACTGACGGATTTGACCATACTTTCGAACGAATAATTCTTTGCTATGTACGTTCCATTCATGAGATTTCTCAGACGAAAGATTGTGGACAGTCTCGACACCGGTCTCAAAATGTGAACATCGAGAACACCATCACTTATTGAGGAGTTTGGAGACGCAAGCATTCCTCCACCGAAATACTTTCCATTTGCAACAATCACCTCGATTGTATCAACGTCTCTCATCTCCTCTCGATCCACTCCAGGTTTGAATCTCCTCAGCTTCCAGACAGTCGATAGAATTCCAACGATGAAGCTGCTTCTACCGTGCTTGCTGTGCGAATTAACATACTTCATCACTTCCGCCCCGAATCCTACCTCAAGTACATTGATAAAGATCCTGCTCTGACCAGTTCCATAGAATGTGACGTTACTGACATCCACTCTTTCAAACTTTTTCCCCTTCAACGCCTTGATTGCATCCTCAACGCTTCTTATCCCAATTGTCTTTCCAAAATCAGATCCAGTCCCTAGTGGAATTAGTCCCACCTTTACTTCAGACCCAGCCATTCCATTTACGACCTCATTCAGAGTGCCGTCCCCTCCGCATGACACAATGGTTTCATAACCCTTTAACACTGCATTTCTCGCCAGTTCAGTTGCGTGAAGTGGATGTTGAGTAAACTCAAAATCGTACTCCGAGAGGTTCTCTTTTATCATTTCAGCGATAGCGGGCCACTCCCGCTTGGCCTTACCATTGCCCGCCTCTGGATTGACCAAGAATAAAATGCTCACAGACTTAAAATATCCCTCAAATTAAATCTTATCCGATAGGGGAGTTACTTTGACCCCAGAATTCCTGGAACTAATGCGTTGTTCGGATCAAAGTACGACTTGACCTTCTTGGTCAGCTCAAACAAGCTACCCTTATACTCCCGGAGAAACTTGGACTGTAGGTTGCCAATTCCGTGGTGATGCGATATTGATCCACCCTTGGAGATTATGTTTTCCATCAATCCGTCTCTTATCTTGCTCAAATATTCGGCCCTGTTCTCGTTCGAATAGAATAGGAATGTGAAATATAGGGCTGAACCGGCGACATATTGGTGGGAAGAGTGACACAGTATAATCCCGTGTATCTTCAGATCTTCAACTATCTCGTTGAACTTTTTTCTTGAAGAAGTGTGTATCTCATTCAGCTGGCTCCACACTGCAGAAGTTTCAATTGTTTCCGCAACAATGCCCCTCTTGAGCAACTCATTGTACATCAGCGGCCTTGAATACCTCTCCTTCTCCCAGAATCTCGCTGGAAGTGAGCTGAGATTAATACCTCCTTCGAACCCAACCTCATCCATTCTGTCACTTACTGCAATCAATATCGCTCCATTCTGACCGTGCATTCTGAAGTTCACGTATCTTTTGAACAAATTATTGAGAGGAGTATCACGGGTACCCATCAACGAAAGCTCCGTTTCATCCTCATCAGAAAGTCTGGAAATGATCGGCAAATGGCCTCCAGTAAAATTCTTCCTCAGAGTTTCAAGCCCGTTTTTGAACGACTCGAACATGTAAGCCCTATAGAACAGTTTCTTGGGTCTCTTTTGCACCTTCAGCCATGCTCTTGTCACCACGCCGAATGCCCCTTCGCTCCCAACTGCCAGATCTGCCAGCCTGAAGAATGCAGACTCTCCCGGAACTATTCTGTCCTGATATGTTCCAGATGGTGCCTCCATCCTCAAACCTGTCACCATTTCTTTTATCTTCCCATATCTGTTCGATTCCTGACCCGCAGCGTTTGTGGCTATCCAACCTCCAAGAGTCGAGTAGTAGTATGACTCTGGAAAATTACCGAGAGTCAGTCCGTACTTCCCGAGTTCATTCTCTAGCTGCGGTCCCTTCAGCCCCGCTCCAGCTTCCAGTATGTTGTTCGTCCTATCCAGCGCCATGAAGTCGAGTCTCTTGAGATCAAGACTGACAGAAAATTTTCTTAAGCCGGACGAAGAAACTCCTCCGGTGACAGTCGTCCCCCCACCATACGGAATCAGCTCTAATCTATCGTCCTCTTTCCTCAATAGGCATTTTATCTCATCTTCGTTTGGGAATATTACCGCATCTACCACCCTAATATCTTGCTTTTCCATCAGCCTGATGTAGTCCAGACCGCTCCTTCCTACGGAATGCTTCACCCTATCCACGGTGTCAAATGAGACATTTTCGGAGGAGATGCAGGTGTCTAGAATTTCTCTTAAATCTGCTGAAACAGGCAGATCATCCAGCTCTGCGTAACCGGACCAAAGTATCTTGTCTTCTTCTATACCAACCTTGTTTCTGATGTAGGCCAAAAGAGGCCGATTCATCTCATATTCTGTCCTTTCGTCCCCCCATAGGGCATACATCTGGTTACCCATGATTGGATAGATGGTTACTATATATTTCAATTTCTGAAATGGAAACAGGATGATGCGATATTATTTTGGAAAGGGGGAGCGGAAAAACAGTATATATGCTAAAGACATTTTAGAACGAACGATCATGCCATGCAAATGCAAGACATGCGGAGAAATGTTCCCAAGCGCCAAACAGAGAGATGCACACGCAACAAAGGCACACCCAAAGAAATAATACAACAAAGAATTTGTACTCCTTTCTTAATGTCAGATAGTGAAATTTTTAACGGTACTACCTGAATTTATTCCATCGTCCTCCGTGAAGGAAACTATCAATCAGATACTTCCAGAAATGGAGATTGTCAACGATCTAAACTTTGAAAAGAATGAAGCAGACGTCCTTGTCGCGACCACCTTCACAAGTCTAGGGAGGGAAGAGTTGAAGAAATTCCCAAATCTCAAATATCTTCAGATTGCAAGCACTGGAATAGACAACGTCGACCTCTCCTACATCAAGGAGAAAGGGATTACAATCTGCAACATTCCGGTTGCCAACAGGCAGAGCGTCGCTGAACAGGTTATGGCATTCATTCTGGTCTTTCTGAAGGATATGGTTTTCCTCAATGCAGAACTGAAAGACAGGAAAAGCTGGCCCCTCCTGACCGGTTCGAGAGACCTTGAAGGAAAGAACGTGGGAATACTTGGGATGGGGGCAATCGGTGTTCAACTTGCAAAGAGGCTCATTCCTTTCGGACCCTCAATTCTCTATTATGACGTGAAGAGATTGAATCAGGAGGAAGAGGAGAGAATTGGGCTCAACTTCGTCACGTTTGATGGTCTGCTCACCAACTCGGACATAATATCAGTTCACATGCCCCTGACACCCCAGACGAGGGGGATGTTCAACCACGAAACGTTTTCCAAGATGAAGGACGGAGCGATATTCATAAACACCGCCAGGGGGGAAATAGTTGACGAAAGCGCACTGATAAAAGCCGTAAAGTCGAAGGGGATCAAGGCGGGCATAGACGTCTATTCAAAGGAACCACCAGATTTTGAATCAGAACTTTTCAAGCTTGACAACGTAATTTGTTCACCACACATTGCGGGAGTTACCACAGAGAGTCAACAGAGGTTCCTCACTGAAACAATTTCAAACGTCCTCAGGTATGCCCAGGGAATCGATCCACTCTACAAGGTGGAACTTTGAGGGGCTACGATGCATTTGCGGATGCAATTACGACACTAAACCTTCTACCCGTCTTTGGCAATCCAGGAACCACAGAGCTCACTTCTCTCAAGAGTCTCGACGACTACGTTCTCACGCTATTCGACGGCCTCTCGGTGGGAATGGCAGATGGTCTTTCTCAATTCACATTTTCTCCACACTTAGTTAATCTCCACACGATTCTTGGCCTTGGAAATTCGATGTCTTACATCTATTCAGCGAAGATGAACTATTCACCTGTTGTTGTGACAGCGGGGCAACAGGACCTGAGACACATTTCGATGGACCCACTCCTCTCCGGCGACCTGCTGGGGTTCATTGGAAACAATGTGAAGTACAAACATGAATTAAAGAACGCGTCAGAGATTTCGTCAGTACTAACCCGAGCAATAAAGGAGTCGATGACTCCTCCAATTGGACCGGTGTTTGTTTCTATTCCGATGAACTTGATGGATGAAGATTTCTCTTATTCACCCCCAGTACCACCGGTAGCGGATTTCGAGTTTTCAAACAATGAGGCGGTTGACGCTGTCGCAGATCTTATCAAAGCTTCAAAGAATCCTGCGTTGGTCTTTGGATGGGAGATCGACCTCTTCAATGCATTTGAGGAAGCAGAGAGGGTTTCGGAGAAGTTAGGGTGTCCAGTCTTCGGAGAGACACTTGCACATCGGGCTCCCTTTAACACTGAAAGCCAGATGTTTGCAGGCAATCTGCTGCCGGGAACTACACTGATCAATCTCAAACTGCTTCGGAACGATCTCGTGGTTTTCATCGGTGGAGATGTCATTCTCTACCCTTACCTGCCGTCACCATTGCTTGAAGGAAAGAAGGTCGTGTTTGTGGGACTCAACATCAGTCCAAAAGTCGGTGAATTCTACAAGGCGAACGTGAGGTCATTTCTGAAAGGATTGGAAGGAAAAATCACTAAGAAATGCAACTTTTCGAGACCGACAGATTTTCAGATGACCACAAAGATTGCAAACGAAAAAGAACGGATGGGAGTTACTTACGTGATGAGCAAGGTGAGGAAACAGTTTTCTGATTTCGTGATAGTAGACGAGGCTATTTCATCTTCACCAATAGTCAGAGACGTTCTCGGCTATTCACCAAGGAGGTACTTCTTCTCCAAGAGTGGACAGCTTGGATGGGGCTCGCCTGCTGCTTCTGGAATCTCGATGAAGGAGGATAAAGTACTTGCAATCGTGGGGGAGGGTTCTTTCATGTATTCGCTTCAGATACTGTGGACAATTAAGAAATACAGTCTTCCTGTAAAGTTTC
Source organism: Thermoplasmatales archaeon (assembly GCA_014874235.1). GTDB lineage: Archaea > Thermoplasmatota > Thermoplasmata > Thermoplasmatales. The sequence goes on along the minus strand of JACWAC010000011.1, from coordinate 2,387 downwards.
TTATTCTGAGGAATGGAGGGTACTCCATCTTGAAGAGCTATTCCCTGAGCTATTCTCCAGGGGTAGAAAAGAAGGATTATCTCAGTTTTGACTTGCCAACTGAAAAGTTTGCAGAGTCGTTTGGCATCGACTCTATGGTGGCAGGAAAGGAGCTCGAAGAACTCAAGTGGCTTAAGGAGGGAAAGGAATCCAAGCTATTGGTGGTGGATGTCGATAGATCAATTCCAAAACTATTCCTCTAATCACTGAGAACCGACATTTATAACATGCTGGAAGAGTTAGGTTTCAAGTAACTCGACCCTTGATGAATGATCTACGTGAAAAAGTCTGATTTTCGTGGAACTATCAAGAATACCGAGGTTTTCCGAGAGTTTCGCAATGAACAAATTTGACGGGATAAAATTACTGGCAAATGCACTCTATACTAGAGCAGTTGAAAAGTCAAAAAGTCAATGGGACTTAGAAGGGAGATAGTTCAACCGGAAATTGGCAGGTCAAGAATTAAAATAGTGCTTATGTCATGCGTATTTGATAGGAAATGGTGCATCGAAATTGTGAAGATCATTCCGTAGATCGCATCGGTCAAACGATGTTCTTACCATCCTGTCGCGGATGCTGATGTTATGATCAAAAACTTTGGGAATTACCAGAATTATGTTGGAGGAGAATTTGTGTCTGAGGGAAAGGAGAAAGAGATTATTAGCCCAGTGGATGGAAGCAAGATCGCAAGGGTCATTCTGGCAAATGAAGATGTGGCTAGAAGAGCTATAGATGAAGCTAACGATGTTCTTTATTCGAAATGGCTGAAGACGAGCCTTTTGGAACGAAAGGCCCTGCTGGAGAAATTGTCTAACATTGTCCAGGAAAAATCAGAACTATATGCTCAACTCGAATCGGCAAACACTGGGAAAACTATAAGGCAGAGCACATTGATGGATATACCGTTAGCAATAGATCATCTGAGATACTTTGCTCACGAAACCGAATTCAAAGAAACTAGAGAAATAACTCACCCCGAGTACCCGGGAACGAACGGTATAATTCAGTATGCACCTCTTGGTGTTATCGGAGCTATCGTGCCTTGGAATGTCCCAATTATGATGACAATATGGAAACTCGCTCCAGCCATAGTGGCAGGTAACACCATTGTGATAAAGTCGTCTCAGTTCACTCCGCTGACTGCACTTGAACTGGCCAGGGACGTGGACAGAGCCGGATTTCCACACGGAACTGTCAACATTATAGCTGGCGAAGGTTCTACTATAGGAGACATTATTGCCAGGAGCCCAAAAGTCAACGCCGTTTCATTCACGGGTTCTACTTCCACTGGAAAGAAAGTTCTCAATGCTGCTTCTTCTGGAATTAAGAAGGTAACTCTGGAACTGGGAGGAAAGAGTCCAAACATTGTGTTTGACGATGCTGATCTCGAAACTGCAGTAAAGGGTTCGTTGTTTGGAATTTTCCTTAATTCGGGACAACTCTGCGAATCTGGAAGCAGACTGATAGTCCAGAAGTCGATCAAGAGTAAATTTTTGGAAATGATGAAGGACAAAATAAGCAAAATGAATCCCGGAAATCCAATGCAATTTGAAACGGATCTGAGTGCTATCACAACTGCCGATCAACTGGTTAAGATTAGAGAGATGGTCTCTCAGGGAGAGGCAGAAGGGGTCAAAGTGATACAGCCCCTCGCCATAGAGGGCAGAGTTCCTTCTATGGGATTTTACTACCCTCCCACAATCTTGGCCGGAATCGAAGGTAGACAGACCATTGCAATGGAGGAGATTTTCGGTCCAGTCGTTTCGGTACAGGAATTCGAGACTGAGGAAGAAGCGGTGAGCATAGCAAACGACACTCGTTACGGTCTTGCAAGCGCAGTCTGGACGAATGACAATAAGAAAGCAATGAGAGTTGCAAGCAGAATCGAAGCTGGAACCGTTTGGGTCAACGATTACCATCTGCTGTCTGCAGCGGCTCCGAGAGGAGGATTTAAGGATAGTGGAGTTGGAAGGGAACTGGGACTGGAGGGAATACTCGAGTACACTCAAACGCGACATATCTTCCTCAGTAACACAGAGAACGCACTGAAGGAGATAGCCTATGGACTTCTACTCCCCTGAAGAGAGGCAACTCAGAAACAGCGATACCAGAGATTTTTGGTTCTGTTGACAGGTGGCAGGGTGTAACTTATTCTGCCGTGTTGTGTATGGAAACTTCATTTTTGTAAGCTCTAAAACAGTCATCACATTCTAGGAGGAATTGTCCTGAACGGGATCAGAGAAATATGGAATTGTTAAAGATATTAAACCTGCCTTAAACTGTCTAAATATTCGGGTGTGGGACACTATTCTAGGATCGTCCAATATTGAACAGGTTGTGCCACAGGC
>JACWAC010000085.1 GCA_014874235.1 Thermoplasmatales archaeon | reverse complement strand
CAGGGACACCAGAAAGCTTAGAGCCATTCCAAAGGATTCTGGAAGTGTGCAAAGTCCGTCCACAGATTTGCAAGCGAAGGATTCAAACTAGACCGTTCCCACTCAAATTTTTTTTATTTTCTTATAATAACCGATAAACTTCTGGAACTCTCGTTCGTATATCGAGTTCTCCTCCTTGTCTGGCAGATATTCGACAAGGGGTTCTCCGATGTTGCTCAGATCTGAGAATTTTAGCCTGTTCAGACCTACCGCCGCCAGCATGGCTGCCCCATTGACGGTTGAGAATCTCGGATCATTGACAACCCTTATTTTTCTACCCAGAACGTTTGCGAATATTTTCGCTCTCAGAGGAGATAAGCCACCTCCCCCGCTCATCAGCAATTCATCTATCCCCTTTCCCGTGAATTTCTCCACCGTGTTCAAGAGCCACTTCGCATTCAGAGCAACTCCTTCCATTACCGATCTGACAATATCTCCCTTGCTGTTTTCAAGGGAAAGGTTGTAGAAACCTCCCCTGATATTAGGATCCTCGATTGGCGTTCTCTCTCCATACAGCCAGGGAAGGAACATAAGACCTTTCGAACCTGCCTGAGAAGCAGACGCCAGCTGTTCTATCATCGAATACTTGTCCTCTCCCTTGATGTCCATAAAACTCGTAACGAATTCCATGCAGTTGCAGGCATTTTCTTGCTCTGCTGCGATAAAATATTTTCCTGGAATTCCACTCGGGAGAGATGCTATATTATGGAATATATCCGTCTTCTTGAAGGGTACGTGGGAGCTTATCCATGAAGACGTGCCGAGATAAATTAGAGATTTGAAATCTTCAATGCATCCAGCTCCGATCAGAGAACACGCAAGGTCTCCACACCCTGACACCACTTTCGCGTTTTTGATTCCGAGACTGCTTCCTATTTCCTCCCTAAGAGTGCCCACAACGTCTGTGGGTTTGATCACCTCCGGAAGTTTATCTCTTAGGAGTCCAGAAATTTTGAGAAGATCGTCGTCATACTTTACGTTCCATGGGTCCCTGTTATCGGTTGACCAAAGGAGGGCAATGTTGTCCCAGGAAGCTTTGAAATTACCTGTCAGTTTTGCTGCGATGAAATCCTTTGGCTCCATGAACTTGTAAGCCCTTTCATAGATTTCGGGAAGATTTTGTTTGATATAGAGAATGTGCGCTAGGGAGTCTTTACCAGAGTGAGCTGGAGCTCCCCCTGTTTTCCTCAACCATTTGATCAGCTTGTCAAGTCTATATCCAGACATCGATGGAAAACCAGATGTCAGTCTGTCGATCTCGGTGCTTCCCCTGGTGTCCATCCATATTATTGCGTCGCTGATTGCCTCTCCTTCTCTATCCACGGGAACTGTCCCAGACCACTGGCCCGTTAACCCTATTCCATTGATCTCGAGCCCATCAGAGACCGAAACCAGCTCCTCAATTCCGTCCATCACTGAGCCGAACCACTCATTGGGATTTTGTTCAGCCGCTCCCCCTTTACCTATTTTCAGATCATACTTCCTAGTCGCCCTACCTCTGGTTACTCTGTCCACATCCACAAGCGAGAGCTTCACTGAGGAAGTTCCTAGATCGATTCCTATAAATGCTTCCTTCGTTCCGACCACCCCCTTCTCTATTGACTGTATAGCCACTCGACGATGCTCTTCAGGAATACCTCAGTTGACTCCTTAGGGAGTACGGAAGCCATTCCGTAAATCGGTGCCATCGCCGAAGATTTCACCTCTCCCTTTCTGACAGAATCGAGAGAGCGTCCAAGATCTGAAACGAACTTTTCCTTGACCTGGTCCAGAGTGTGTCTGTGTGTCAGAGCAAGATGAAACCCCGCAGGATTTGAAAGACCGCTCAGAATCCATCCCTTCTTAGACATCGCTTCCCAGACGAGATAGGGATCTACTTCATCAGACGATACGGCCAGAACCCACAGCGGATTTCCGAGGACCTTCAGTCCAGAAATGTTCCTTACCGACTTCTTTATGAAATCTCCGGTATCCAAAATCTTCTTCGCTTCATTCCTATACCCTTCCCTCCCCATGAGCAGCATTGCGGCCCACGCAGCCACGATCGGAAATCCCGGTCTGCTGCCCAGAAGAGTTGGAGTAAAATAGATTCCCCCGTGCCACGCGGTAGCGGCATAGATTTGATTCTGGAAATAATCGCCACTCCTGTACAGAACCACAGAAGTACCTTTCGGAGCGTACCCGTACTTGTGAGTGTCCATAGAGATAGAAGTGACCCCGTCAAGAGAGAAATCGAAGGTCGGAAAATCGTATCCCGACTCCCTTACAAACGGATCGATAAATCCTCCGAGACAGGCATCAACGTGCATCCCTATCCTATTGTCCTCCGCTATTTCAGCGAGCTCATCGATCGGATCAAATGTACCAAACGGGAAGTTAGGAACCGATCCAACGATTCCGATAGTGTTCGCATTAATCTTCTCTTTTACTCTCTCAACCTTTGCCCTGAAATTCTCGTCGAACTCAACGAAAACAGGCTTGATCGTGAAGTATTCACATGCCTTGGTGAAGGATGGGTGTGCAGTGGATGGGAGTATCAGCTCCGGTTCTGTTATGCCCTTCTTCTTCCTGAAATAATCCCTGTAAGATTTCATGGCGAGCAAGATGCTCTCTGTTCCTCCAGATGAAACTGCTCCCCTCACTCCATCTCCCCCGTTCATCAGCGAAGCAGACATGCTCACTATTTCCCTCTCGAATTTCGGGATACTCGGCCAGATGTCTGGATGGAGCGCATTCGTCTGAGAAACTAGGTGATAGAGTTTTTCGTAGAAAGACAACAATGGTTCATCACCATAGTAAACTGCACCCGAGACCTTTCCATCTTTCCACGGCGAGTTTTCCCTCTCTGCATAATTCGATATCGTGTCTAAAAGAGTATTCTGCGCCAGTCCCTTCTCAGGTATCTTGACAAAATTCGATTCTGAAGAGTCGTACGGTTTTAGGTCTTTCTGTAAATCCCTCAACACGGAATCAAAATTTATTCCGTCCATAGAATTACGATTAATTCTGTTGTATTTTAACTTGTTGAAAATACGTTTTCCATTTCCTGAAATTCACTGGAAAGGGCAATGAATTATCGTTCCATAAACGGTTAAATATACGAAAATTCATATTTATTCTTGCTATTAAAATGACCTATCAAATGTTTGTAAATGGGGAGTGGACGAATTCTTCTGACGAAAAAAGAATTCCGGTTTTGAATCCAGCAACCATTGGTCATTGCATGTCTGAGGCACTCGGACCCAGATTTGAAATCCCACACGGATTTGCTTGCACGATCATGCTGCCTCACTCTATGGACTTCAATCTACCTCTGGTAGCCACAAAACTCAGGTCAATAGCAGAAGCATTTGGAACCAATGTCTATGGTCTAACCGATGTCCAGGCGGGGATGGAAGCGAAAAGTTCTGTCGTCTCTCTAATGAGAAGTCTGGAGATGCCCACAGCCCTGAAGGATGTTTCAAAGTTTGGAAAAGACAGACTGTTCGAAATGCTCGAATATGTACTTAACGAGCGGCAGGACATATATAACTTGCCGGCGTACGACCCTATGAGAATAACAAGGGAGAACCTTACCTACCTATTCGATGACATATGGGAAGGCAAATTCTCCACGACTACTGTTCTGAACAACGGTGAACTCTGAGTTCCGTGATATTCTAGCCAACGGCAGTTCACAGTACTCGAGGAAGAATACTAAGATGGCTTGTGAAACGGAATCGTCTGCAGATGTATTCAAGAATCCTAACCATCATGCAAGAACCCTCAGAGCTAGTTCGATCAAAGAGCCTGCCTTATAAATTTTTAAGTCAACTAACCTTTTAGTTACCTATAAATATTAAACAATTCATAATTATCTCGATGAAGAAGGGAGTTATTTTCATCATACTTCTGGTTGCAGTTATGGTCATCATTCCTGCAGTGAGCGGAGCAGTATATCAACCAAGCGAAAGGACACCCGTTAAACACATTATTAATATTTACTTTGAGAACCATACCTTTGACAACTTCTTTGGGACATATCCGGAAAACCCTTCGTCGACGGACCAGTCACTTATCTCCAACATCTCACACCCCACCAATCTTCTGAACAACACGTCGCTGCTGAACAGTTTGACTCCTGTGCAGTCGGGTACTTTCAGTACTTCTAATCCGACCGAAGGATATACTGCCTACCACATAGACTGGAATCACGGAGGAATGAATGGATTCTTGCAGGGAAGTGGTCAGAGTGCAATGACATATTACACCTCTGCACAGCTTGGTCCCATTTGGGATTTGACAGAAGAATATGGGATGGCGGACAACTATTACTCGCCGGTCATTTCTGAAAGCGCTCCGAACACGCTGTACTACCTTGCTGGCTTCTCCCCCGTCTTCAATGACTATGGACCTCCACCAACCATGCCAATCGGTGAAACCATATTCGGAGAACTGAACAACTATAACATTTCTTGGGGAGTTTACGTGAACGGCAGTTCCAAGAGCTTTGACATGTCAAGTTACATCCAGGGAATTGGATCATACGCTGATAATGTGAATAGTTGGACCACCCTTACGCAGCAACTCAGCACCGGAAATCTACCATCAGTGAGCTATGTGTTCTCCCAAGGAGGTAACGGATACGACATGGGGGCACCCGGTAGTTTGCTCAAGGGAGAAATGTGGCTAATCTCTCTCATAAATCAAATAGAAGAGAGCCCAGCATGGAGTAGCACAGTCGTGTTCATCACGTGGGATGATCCAGGGGGATATTTCGACCAGATATCTCCACCAATAGTGGACGGGCTACAACTTGGCATGAGACTTCCATTTATTGTCGTTTCGCCGTTTGCCAAAGAAAATTATGTGTCAAACACGGTACTGACCCATTCCTCCATCCTAGCCTTCATTGATTACAACTGGAACATTCCTGCATTGAATGGATTTGTTTCTAAAGTGAACGTCCCGCTAGACTTCTTCGATTTCAATTCGTCCAGACCCCCACTGACATACAATTTTGGAAGTACGTTCACTGTCCCTACGAACCTGAACTTTAATGTCACTCCGAACGAATCAGCAGTGAATCTTTCTTTTACATTTCCGCTTGTTCCACAAGAACCCCTCGGATCGCTCCACTATGGGGAACATGGCCAGATCAATTTCACGCTTTCATCCGCTGGTGCCAGCATATTTGTGAAGAACGACGTTGTCCAGTCCCCTTTCTATTCTTCGCCGTATCTGCTCCTGATCCTCATTATAGCTTGCGTGGCGATAGTGGAGTATCTACCGAGGAGGAGGAAGTGAGATGACCATTTCAAAAGAGTCGAAGGTCTCAAAGCTCCTTTCTGGTCTTGTCCGGGCTTCTATTCCTGCTTCCTTCTTCACTGCAGGCATAATTCTCACGTACGGATACGTTACGGGATTGATATATAGCGTTGGAGACCCGAGACAGCTCACACCGATCTTCGCGGGAATCATATTCGGAACCATCGTCTTCTCTCTTGTTGGTTTTGGTCTCAAACGAACCAGATCCAATCTTCTCTCGCTGACAATTCTCTCGATCGTATTCCTGATTGCGGCATATGGAACGATTTTCCTCGATTCGCTTGCTGTCAACAACACCGAGATACTGATAGTTGCCTTCCTGATTACT
>JACWAC010000084.1 GCA_014874235.1 Thermoplasmatales archaeon | reverse complement strand
AGACAGTTCTTGACATTTCTAGATATGATACAACTTCTTGAATGATTCGCGCCGCGAGCATAGAAGTGTTACCGTTGTCAAAAACTGGAGACATCTCGTTGACATCAAGTCCCACAAGATTGTTGCCCACCGAATCCAGAATGTCCATCACAATCATCGGATTCAAACCGAACGGCTCAGGAGTTCCAACCCCGGGAGCGTACGCCGGATCAAACCCGTCAAAATCTATTGACAAATATACTGGCGATTTTCCAAAATCATTGAGGTATGACTTCATTTTGCTGTTATCTGCGTTGACTTCAAAGCTGGTGAAATACTTCTGTGTTCCTGCGTCTATTTCCTCTTTTGATATTGAACGTATACCAATGGAAACTACGTTCTCCTTGCCTACGACCTCACTCGCTCTTCTTGCCACGCAGGCGTGTGAGTTTTTATCGCCCATGTAGGAGTCTCTATAGTCCGTATGGGCATCGATGAAAATCACCTTGCTCCTCATTCTCTTTATCGCGCCGTTTGAAACACTGTGTTCACCACCCATCATTATGGGGAACTTGTGATCCGATACTATCCTGTCCACAACTGAATAAACCTCTTCTATCATGTCTTCCGACTTGTGATATTCTTCGACATCCCCGAGATCAAAGATACCAGCATTCTTGAGATCTACTCCCCTGAATACGGAGTAACTCTCCATATTGTATGACGCTTTTCTGATCTCGTTCGGCGCCAGTTTTTCTCCCGAACGAAAAGAAACCGTAGAGTCGAATGGTACACCAAAAATTACGTACCTTGAGTCCTCATAACTATCGGAAGAGTCGCAGAATTTGAGCGGTGAGGGCATCTAGACCCGCATCAGCTTTCTCTTTCCCATCGACTCCCAGTATTCTACTTCCACTCCACTCGCTGCTCTGCCCTTGAATTCGTCTGGAATGGGAATATTGAACTGCTCAAATGTCTCCATGTCCATGAATAGTCCTTCGTTCTGAGATATGCTAAGTATCTGTGCAGTTTTCTTTTCAATGATTGGAACCTTGACCTTGTGTTTGGTTGGATAAACGACACTTCTCTTTTGACCGTCGAAAACTCCCATTGCTACTATCCTCGCCTTGGCCTCACCATGCTTTCCGGGCTTGGACGTGGTGATTTCTACTATCTTGCACGGTTCATCGTCAATTAATATGTATTTGTTCTCTTTTAACTCTCTAACTTCCCCGTCTTGCCAGGTCATCTGTTATCTCAGGTTAAAGATAGTGCTTTATATATATGTTCCCCACTCCACTGTGAAATATGGCTCATAACAAACCAAGTTCTAGTTGACAGAGCAGAATAGATTGCCTCCCGTGAAGCTTCGAAAACAAACGAATGTTAAGGAATAATATAGAACATTAAGTTAAGTCAAGATATGACAAAGGTACTGTATTTGGTGATGAGTGGAGAAGAGGCGCCTACTAGATTCGATATGGCAATCTACTCAGCGATGCGATTGAACGAAGAGAAGAGATTTGAAAGTTTAAAGGTACTATTCTTCGGTGATAGCGAGGCCTTAGTTGCCAATGCGACTGGAGACAGAGCACAGAACCTGAAAAAACTCATAGATTCAGGAGTAATCGACTCCGCCTGCATTGGAATAGCAAAGAGCAGGAATATTGCGATTGAAATACAGGACAAGGGTATAAGTTTGGAAAACTACAGAGACAGAATTTCTTACTACCTTTCGGAGGGTTTTTCAGTCATTTCGTTCTGATACCATCAGTCTACAAGTTACTTGTATCTGATGATTCTGGGCTCTCCACCACTCTTGTCGAGATCGCAATCTTGACCCCCGCTCTCTTGAGTGAGATGGAAATATTGCAGTACTTATCCTGACTGAGAGTCACGGCTCTGTCGAGACTCTCCTTCTTCACATTTCCATAGGCGGTGTACTCCAGATTTATCTCTGTGAAGACCTTAGGATGTTCGGGAGCTCGAGTCCCATTTGCCTTAACCTCCAGACCGGTTACGGGTTCCCTCTTTTTCTGCAGAATGGAGATTACATCCATTGCTGTACATCCGCACATCGCCTGAAGCAACATCTCGGTCGGTGAGCTCCCCTTTTGTAATACCTTGTTTTCAGAATAGTCAAAAATCGTAAACTTGCCGGAATCCCCTGATGCCAAGAAAGTCAAGTTGTCTACCCATTCTACCTTTGCCTGCACGTCCTCTCAATAAGGAATGGTATTTATTATTATAGAAGCTAAAAAGACAATACGCCTCGTTTTTTCATGTTCTGCTATACGTATTTTCTCCGAAAGGGGCGACCCTGTCCAGGAATCCCATCACTGTATTATTGAACTCTTCTGTCCTGGAGAGACTGGGAATGTGATCTGCCCCCTCTATCACTTTGAGCTCTGACCCATTTATAGTGCGATGTATTCTCTTTCCCTGCAAGATCGATCCGGGCAAATCCTTGCTCCCTAGGAGGACCAGCACTGGCACTCTTATTTGGACTAGGCGTTCGAACGCCGGGGGACTCGGTGAGGTTTGTAGGTTGGGTGGATAGGCGGACGATTTTCTTGCATTTTCTTCGGCTATATCGAGCAGTCTTTCTCTCAACTTGTTTGGCACTTGATTTGTCCAGAGATCTACATCTATCGCTGCTGCTCCCCTGAAATTTCCCTCTTTAACAAGCTGGTTGTACTTGATTTCGTGGGCCTCAAATTGATCCCAGATGTGTTCTTCCTCCGTATTCTCGGGTTTATAACCGCTAACCCCCGAGTCCATCAGTACGAGAGCGACAACCGTTGTTGGATTTTCCACGGCAAAATCTAGTGCTATCCTTCCTCCATTCGACACTCCAATCAGTATGGCTCTTTCAACTCCCAACTTATCAAGCACCGCTCTGAGATCGGCTGCGTCCGAGTACTTTCCGGTCTGCTCGGAGGAATTGCCGAACCCCCTGACATCATATCTGATAACTTTGTAACTCTTTGAAAATAATTCAAACTGCTTGTCCCACATTCTTCTGTCGAGATAGCCTGCGTGAATCAGAACTATTGGCGTCCCTGTTCCACTACTCTCCACATATATGTTACCACTATCAACCTGAACTAACTGAGATTCCACTAGTCGTGGAATTAGGTGAGCTTAAATATCTTTGGTCATTTGACTAATGAATTTCCATTTCTTGAAATTTGTACGAAGGCATGTCGCAGTATCTATGTCACCCGTCATACCATTCAAAGGCGTAAGAAATGATTAATAAACCAGTTCAGATGCCGACCCGTGAATTGGCTCCTGATTATATCCATACTTATTGTCGCATGGATAGCAGTATACTATCTTGCAGTCACCAAACTCAAGAGCCATGTCGCTCCTTACGGCCCTGCCCTTTTGATCAAGACTCAGGTGGGAGTGAGGACAATTGAAAGAATTTCAAAGTACAAATTTTGGGACTATTTCATTTCATTCTTTTATTACGCAATGCCATTCTTGGCTGTGGCCGGCGTTGGACTTCTGATCTACGAGGCGTTCCTGGTACTCTCAATACCAAAGGGTTCGGCGCCATCTCTCTCTTATGCGCTCGCCCTCCCTGGAATAAATCCGGCCATACCCATAGTGTGGGGAATCGTGGGTCTGATCGTAGCTGTTGCACTGCACGAGGCTTCCCACGGTATTGCTGCCAGAAGATTCGGGGTTCCGGTAAGAAGCACCGGTCTGTTGTGGTTCATCATTCCAGTTGGAGCTTTTGTTGAACCCGATGAGGAAGAAACAAAGAAAGTGGAGCCGAAAGCCAGGGCGAAGATTTTTGCTGCGGGTCCGGGTACCAATGTTACTCTGACGGTAGTCTTCCTTATACTTGCAATCCTGGTTGCCTACTCTTTTGCACCTGTTCCCGGAGCACCAGTCCAGACTTCTATCAATTCCAATTTCCATACCGGTGACATCGTAGAGTCCGTAGGTGGCATTTCTACTCCAAACGTTTCTGTCCTCTATAACCTAGCTCTGACTCCTGGAAGCTTAGTCAATGTTTCTTTGCTGAGAAACGGCCACACTGTCACTGAAAGCGTCATTTACGGAGTGTACGTAACGGCAGTCATAAAGAATTATCCTGCTTACGAAGCCGATATCAGACCCGGCAATGTGATAATAGCGTTAGGAAATCACACGATAAACAACGCGACCGACTTTCAGAACGTTGAGTCTACCTACATAGCTGGTCAGACTGCCGTGTTGGAGACTTTCAACGGAACAAGCTACAATTATAACAACATCACTTTCGCTTCGAGGTACTCTTACGATGTGGCATATGGCATATCCAACACCGGAGTTGCAAGAGACTCACCGTTCATAGGCGTGGACATCTCGCCCATGGGATTGGGATTATTTGACCAGTATTCTTACCTGAATCTCTTGAGAAACTTCGGATCGGGGGGATCATTGGGGTTCTTCGAATATCTGGGACTGCCATTTCATGGTGAACTTCCTCTTCCCTCTGCACTTCTCTCTTCAATTTACGCCAATCCGATAACCCTAAACCTCGAGTATCTGTTCTACTGGCTTTTCTGGCTCAATTTTGCATTGGGGCTGATGAACCTGCTTCCGATCGTTCCGCTCGATGGAGGGTATGTTTTGCTCAACATGCCTTTCCTTCAGAAAAGCAAGAAGACGAGAGATGCAATCGTTACTGCTGTGAGCCTGTTTGTCCTCTTCCTAATACTCTGGGAAATAGTCATACCCAGAATAATCTAAACAAGGCTCATCTGAAGCTGGTCTCCCGTACCCCTGCTAATAGGTAAATCGAAGTAAGTCACCGGAAGTTTTGAACTGTCAGAGAACGCGAGAGCCTCTTTTCTGAACGACACGAAATTCGGACATAGATTGCAATCGGTGGGGGCATTCCTCAGGAAATTGCATGTTCCGTTTGAATTGTAAAAACAGTATCTTCCGGTGGACTCCACAATTATGGAATCAGCGCTGAAATAAAAACATTGGTTAGCGTTATCGGTCAATGGATCCTATGAACACTTCTGTTTTGTAGTCGATCGTCACATTTCCGTTTTCTTCAAACGCTTCAAAAATTTCAGCAAATTCTTTCTTCATCTGTCCAAACCTACCGTCGTTTTCCGCAATTGCATATGACGCGGAAAGGTATCTGCCCAGCAATCCTTCTATGTTCAATAACTGGTCATTCTTGAGGTTGAAGTATCTGAAATTCCCATTGAAAAATTCTTGGATCGCTTCTGTGTTTGTGGCTCCCACACCACTGGCGTGATAGTCCTTGCTGTATTTTTTCACAAGTCTTTCGTATTCTGGATTTATACCGTAGCTAGATTTGACGCGTGTGTTCCAGACGAGGACTACTTTTCCATTCCTCCTTAGAATCCTTTTAAATTCTGCCCTAGGTTTACTCTGGTCGAACCAGTGAAATGCCTGTCCTACAGTTATGATGTCCACAGAATCGTCGGGTAGAGAAGTTACTTTAGCGGTTCCTTCGATAATGGTGCAATTTGCAATCTGATCAAATTTTCCCTTTGCAATATTTCTCATCTCTCCGTTTGGTTCGACGCAGTACAACTTGCACTCCTTTCCTAGTAGAAGTTCGGCCAACAAACCCGTCCCTGAACCTATATCTGCAACTACTGAATCTCTGCTGAGACCCGCTTCCTTTTCCATAAGATTTAGCAATGCGTCAGGGTA
>JACWAC010000083.1 GCA_014874235.1 Thermoplasmatales archaeon | reverse complement strand
CTCACTTTCATCCCCCATCTTACGAAAGGGGAATTCTCGTTCGCAAGTGTTAAAGAAGTTTTATTACTTATGCTGTCATTTAGTTATGTGGTCGACCCAGCAACCAACTATTTTTCATGTTCTGATAAGGAAAGGGCAATTTTCGAAGCCGGAGTTAAATTAGGTTCAATTTACCATCAATACACGGGAATTCCAATCAACAGCAGCAACGTGGATTCCCTGGAGGGAGCGATAGAGAAGGCAGTGGCGGCCCAGCCCTTTGTCACAATGGTCAGGGTGGATATTGACAGGAGGAAGGTTGGTAAGGCGAAGCCCGCATACAAGTACAAGACGTTGCTCGGGGACATGATGGATGTCAGGCTGCACATCAAGTACGGAAAAGCACTTGTTGAGGGAAAAATGGCCTGGGTATCTTCGATGAAGTACCCTCTCATGAGATTTAAGGTGTTGAAGGAATGAAAGTAAAAATTTCACTCGCTGGATTACCCGGCGTTGGAAAAACTCAGACCCTCTTGAAAACAATAGATATCCTGGAAAAAGAGGGAAATGTCGTCGGTGGAATACTTACGGAAAAAGTCATGGACGGAAAGGACTCGGTCGGTCTCAAGGTCCTGGACTGGCACAACAAGACTTCCATCATATTTGCCCACAAGAGCATAAACGCGAGGATCAGGATAGGCAAGTTTGGAGTGGACCTGAAGGCATTCGATCAGGTTGCAGTTCCCGCCATCGAATGGTCGAGAGATAATGCAGACGTTATCGTCATAGACGAAGTAGGTAAAATAGAACAGGAGAGCAAGCCTTACACAGAAATAGTGAAAGAGGTACTGGAACTGGACAAGATGATGATTCTTACACTCCACAAGAAGGGTAGAAACCCCTTGCTCCAGGAAGTGAAGAAGAGGGACGATGTAAGGAGTTTGGAGGTAACGCAGATAAACAGGACCCTCCTGCCATACAAGATAGCACAGCTCCTCAAGGGCGAAGAGGCTTGACGATTCGTGAAGGATCAATAGAAATAGAAACGATCTCAACTTTTGAAAAAGGACCAGGTAAGATTTCGCCAGGTTTTTACAACAGGACCATGGAAATTTCCAGGGATCTCACGGTAGCACTGCTGAAATCACTCAAACCGGGAATTGCCCTGGACTCGATGGCCGGCACGGGAATCAGGGGGTTGAGGATTGCAAAGGAAACTGACTGGCAGGTGGTTCTCAATGACAGGGACTCGAGGAATACGGAGATTCAGAAGAGCAATGCGAAATTGAATTCGCTTGATCTGGAGATACAGAGAAGCGATTATTTTTGTGCTGTCTCTTCGCGAAAGTGGGATTACATCGATGTCGACCCATTCGGAACCCCGTCAGGATTGGTGGATGCGGCAGTGATTAACCTCAAGAACGACGGCATCCTGGGCGTCACAATGACCGATACCGCTAACCTGGAGGGGAAATCTCTGGACAAAGGAAAGCGCATTTACGGTGCTAAATCGATAGCAGGGAAATTCTCAAGAGAGATTTCAACCAGGATATTTGTGAAATATATCATCGAGCGGGGTGCATCACTTGGAAGAGCGGGGAGACCCTTGTTGGTGTTGAGATATGGCCACTTCATACGTGCCTTTGTCAGATTCAAGAAAGGAAACAAGGTTGCGGATGATTCGCTGAAAGATTTGAAGATGGCTGAGGTTGAAGGAAATAGCGTTGGACCCCTTTACACGGGAAGGTTGTACGACCCAGATCTGCTCGGAAAGATGACCGATTTTGGTTTTTCTGAAAATTCAAAGAAAATGTTTGCCAACTTCGAAAACGAAGACCTGATGTTCCTCTTCTTCGAGAACTCCAACGAATTTCGAGAGGTGAGGAAAACCAGGATACTGGACGAACTCCACAACAGGGGGTACAAGGCGGGAAATACCAACTTCAATGATAAGGGTATTAAATCAAACGTGGACGAGAAGGAATATAGAAATATGATCAGGTCGCTATAAAAGGCTAAATTGGACAATATTTAATTAATCGATGAACCTTCGGTTGTAGGCATGAAGGGATATCTAGGCCTTATGCGACCTGTCAACGCAGTGATGGCATCCTTTGGGACAGTGATAGGTGGCGTGATTGCACTTGAAAACATCAGGGGACTGCTCTATCCAAGGTTGTATCTCGCAATGGCGGTCGTGTTCCTGGTTCTACTCGGTGGGAATATCCTGAATGACTATTTTGATGCAGAAACTGACAAAATCAACCATCCTACGCGACCGATTCCTTCTGGCCAGGTTTCAAGACGATCCGCAAAGTATCTCGCGGTCGTCCTGTTGGCAGGAGGGCTGATTCTATCAATATTCACCCTCAACATCTTGCAGTTTTTCATCGCAGTTCTGGCCGTATTCCTCCTAGTCACGTACGAATGGAAGACGAAAGCGTGGGGGCTGGTGGGCAACATAATAATATCCTCACTCGTGGGATTGATATTTGTCTATGGCAGTTTTTCAGTAAAGCTGACTTACGTCGTGATCATATTTTCGATGATGGCATTCCTGGCCAATCTTGCCAGAGAGATAGTAAAGGACGTCGAGGACGTTACGGGAGATATCTACAGGACCACATTGCCCAAGAAGATAGGAAAGGGCCTGAGTCTCATAGCGGCCGCAGCACTGATTGTGATCGCAGTATCACTCACTCCGATTCCATATGTCTTCTTCAAATGGAATGGTTTTTACGCCCTTACGGTCGCGCTATCCGACATCGTCTTCATTGCTTCGGTATTCTTTTTCTTCAACGACCAGACAAAGGGGCAAAATCTGATTAAGGTTGGCATGATCCTCGGTCTAGTGGCCTTCTTGGTTGGTAGCGCCATATGATCCTGGAGAACATAAAGTACGGGAGAATAAGGCATCTTACGTTGCTCGACCCTGAAAAGAATGGGCCGGAAAATACCGAAAAAGTTATAGATTTTGTGAACAGATCGGGAAGCGATGCCATAATGGTCGGAGGTTCTACCGGTGCGGGTTCGAAATCGGTAGACGACCTGGTGATTGCGATAAAGAAGTTTACAAAGAAACCGGTCATACTGTTCCCATCAAGCCCCGAAGCCTTTTCTACAAGGGCGGATGCCATCTTCTACCTGAGCCTGCTCAATTCCACCTCCCTGAAGTATGTGATGGGCTATCAGGTCCAGTCTGCAAGACTCCTGAAAAGTACCAGGATGGAGGTTATCTCGGTCGCATATCTTGTATTCGAACCGGGGATGACGGTTGGAAAGGTTGGAGGGGCAAAATTGATTCGCAGGGACGACGTTTCGACGGCCCTGGACTACGCCACGGCTGCAGAGCTAATTGGTTTTCATGCAATATATCTAGAGGCCGGATCCGGAGCACCCAGGAGTATAGATCCTGCTGTAGTGAAAGCAGTTTGCAAAGACATGACAATTCCTGTGATTGTCGGAGGAGGGATCAAAGATCCCATCACGGCAAGAAAGATGCTGGACTCGGGTGCAGCAGCGGTTGTAACTGGCACGATAGCAGAAAGTGACCCAGAAATTCTGGGAAAGATCGTTAGCGCAATCAAGAGCTAGATTTCGGATTCGATCTTCTGGAGGTTCAGTTTTGCTTTGTTATTCGAAGGGTCAAGAGAAAGTGCCTTTTCCAGATCCTCAACTGCAGTAGCGTTGTCACCCTTGGACATGTATGCCAGCCCCCTGTTGACGAAGTAATCCGCATTCTGGGGGTTGAGTATTATGGATTGGTCGTAGTTCTTGATTGCTTCGTCGTATTCGTGAAGATAGAAGTGGGCATTACCGAGGTTGACGAAAGCGTCCAGATACAGCTCGTCCATTTCGGTGCTCCTCTTGAGATTCTCCACGGCCTTTCTATAGTCTCCCCTCTCCAGATACACGCTCCCGATGTTGAAATAGAGCTCCTGGTCCTTCCTCCCTTCGCCGATCAATTCGCCAAAAAGCTCCAGCGCCTTATCATATTTTCCTGAATGGTAATAGGTAACTGCGAGATTGAATCTGGTCTCATAATCGTCTTTGTCCAATTCAAGAGCCTTCTGGAAGTTCTCTATGGCTTCCTTGTACTTCTTGAGCGAAAGATATCTGGAACCCCTTTCAAAGTAGATTTCAGAACTTACAGCTCTCTCCTGCTCCTTACTCTCTTCCTTATTCTCCTTCGTTACTCTAAAGTCCATTGGTCACCTGAAATGAACAAGCAAATAAAATGTTTGTCAGATAGCTCAGGACATTTCACTGAGTACCAGTTTCATCCTTTGAGAGAATTCGCTTATGTCTTCTTCATCTATTATGAGGGGTGGCCTGAGTCTTATCGTCCTTTCTCCGGCCTTGAGAACCACGACACCTTTGGAGTAGAGACGATCGAAGAATTCGTCCCTCATTTTTCCCGTCTTGAAATCGATTGCGTCCATGACTCCCCTTCCTCTCGGGTTGAAGACAATATCCGGGAATTTGGCCCTCATATCGCCAAGGAACTCCACAACTATTTTCCCCATCTTTTCTGCATTATTCAAGAGATTGTACTTTTTCATTATTTCAATTGACTTGGTGGATCTGACCATATCTGCAAGGTTTCCTCCCCATGTCGAATTGATCCTGCTCGAGACCTTGAAAACGTTGTCTTCGACTTCGTCAATCCTCTCTCCTGCCATTATTCCACATATCTGTGATTTCTTGCCGAAAGCAAGGAGATCTGGCTCGATTCCGAAGTGCTGATGCGCCCACCACTTTCCCGTGATTCCCATTCCAGACTGGACCTCATCCACGATGAACAGTGCATCGTGTTCATGGACGGTTTCGATAGCCCTTTCGAAATACTCTTTCCTGAAGTGGTTATCTCCTCCCTCGCCCTGTATGGGTTCCATTATGAATGCTGCTATGTCGTTCTTGTGCTTCTCGAATGCCGCTTCCATTTCCGATATGCTCTTGTCCTCCAGCTCCTCTACGTCCCCGGTAGATTTCTTGTCTAGGGGGAAACTGATCTTTGGGTTTGTTATCCTGGGCCAATCGAACTTAGGGAAGTACATAGTTTTCCTGGGATCGAATGTGTTGGTCAAGCTCATGGTATAGCCGGTTCTCCCGTGGAACGCCTCCTTCAGGTGGATTATCTTGCTTCCCTTCTCACCCTTCTCTCCGTCCATCATGTTCTTCCTCACCTTCCAGTCGAAGGCAGTCTTCAGGGTGTTCTCAACTGCGAGGGCACCCCCGTCTATGAAGAAGAAGTGCTTCATGTAATCCGGACCCGTTTCTTTGGCGAATGTGTCGACAAATCTTGCCATTTCAGGCGTGTAGATATCGGAGTTTGTGACCTTCGTGATCGAGGCCCACTTCAGGTCTTCCAAGAATTCCTTCTCGAACATGTCCGGGTGGTTCATGCCAACTGCATTTGAAGCGAAGAAGCCAAAGAAGTCGAGAAACTCTTTGTTAGTCTCCATATCGTAGAGTTTCATCCCCTTGCTCTTCTGAAGATTTAGAATCAAGGGAAGCCCATCCGCAAGCATATGAGAAGATATCACTCTTTTAATTTCATCCGCACTCAATAACTGTTCATTAAACATACAACAAAATTAAAAGAATGGATATATATTTTTCTCACTTTTGAAATTATTAACGTATAAAAATAAAACAAATTAGTTTTTAATAAATTTACACCTCTCAACTTTTATCTCTTCGTTGAACACTTTGA
>JACWAC010000082.1 GCA_014874235.1 Thermoplasmatales archaeon | reverse complement strand
GACCCAATACAGCCTGGCATAATTCCCGGGTCAGATACTTCACACCTGAACTATCTTGGCTACGATCCGTTCAAGTACTACACAGGCAGGGGACCATTCGAGGCGATGGGAACGGGTCTGACACTAAGGGGCGGAGACGTTGCCTTCAGAGCGAATTTTGCAACTGTGGACGTCAACGGCGTCGTGATCGATAGGAGAGCTGGAAGAATCAGGGAAGGAACTATTGAGCTTGCAAAGCCTCTCAACATGAAGGTAGAGGACATTGAGATACTGTTTAAGGAAGGGACTGAGCACAGGGCAGCCCTCGTTCTCAGAGGTGTAGGCGTCTCAACCAATGTTACGGATAACGATCCCCACGCTGATAATCTCCGACCTAGGGACATAGTTCCCACCTCAAAAGATGGCGAGAAGACAGCTAGGGTCCTGAATGAGTTTTATAACCGCTCCCTTAGCATTCTAAGCAAACAACCCCTCAACACAAAGAGAAAAGCTGAAGGGTTGAGGGAGGCAAATGCGATCCTGTACAGGGGTGGCGGGCTGGTTCCAGTCCTTCCCAATTTCAACGAAAGATACTCCTTGAAGGGTGGATATATCGCAGCAGTAGCGCTCGTATCGGGTATCTGCAGATTGATTGGGTTGAAGGACTTCACTCCTAAGGATGTGACAGGTTCCACAGATACAGACGTCAGGGCTAAATTTTCGGCAGCCATCGAGGCGCTCAAAGAGGTCGATTTCGTGATAGTGAACGTGAAGGGAACCGATATTGCCGGGCATGACGGCAATGGATTGGCCAAGAAGGAATTCATAGAAAAGATCGACAGGGCTCTAGGAGAAACTGTGCTGAAGATAAGGAATGAAACTGTCATCTGCTTCACCGGCGATCATTCCACACCTGCAAGTGCTAAAGAGCATACGTCTGATCCGGTTCCGATACTGCTTAGGTATCCCGGGTGTAGAAAGGATGGAGTGGGGGAGTTTGACGAAATCAGAGCAAAGGACGGATATCTCAGACTGAAAGGAAGTGACCTTATGAACGTCCTGCTCAGTTCTGCGAACAGGGCAGAAAAATACGGAGCTTAGGATAGAGTTTCTTCCAGAATTTTCTTTATTTCTTCGTCTCTGTTTTCCACCTTCATGACGAGCTCTCTAGCTCTTTCTTTTTCACCAGAATCAAGGTAAATTCGAGCGAGTGTGACTAGCGCATCCCTGTCCCTCTGGTCAATCTTCAGGGCTACCTCACACGATTCCTTTGCATCGTTGATTCTTTGGAGCTTTATTAGTGTCTCTGCTCGTTTGTTCCAGTAGGATGGGTTTCTGTTCTCCATCTTGATTGCTAAGTCGACCGACGCGAGAGCCTCCAGATATCTTTCCATCGAGAAGAGGAGGCGGGACTTGTCGTAATAGTAAACCGATTTCTTGAGCAGGTTTATCGCCTTGTTGATGTAAGACAAAGCTTCTTCCCTGTTGGAGTTGATGGTTGAAAGGAATAGTCTCCGGTAGGTATCTGGGTTCGTGGGATACTCTCTAAGGAGCATATTGAGATAGTTAGACGAATCCTTTTTTTGCTTTTCCAGGACGTCTATCAGCAGAATCAGCGCCTCAATATTCTTCTTAATCTCTATGGATTTTCTCGCGTGTTTCTCGGCCTCCTCAAGATATCCGTCTTCGGAAAGCTCGTAAGCTGCCATGTATTCGTCTGTGCTTTTTGCAAGAGAGGGGAGCACCCTGTCCTCGCTCATAATGGACAATCAAATTACTGAGATTTAACGTTTCTGATGGAATAAAATCAAAAGGTAGAAATCAAATGCTCATAGAGCCTTCTTACTCTCCACTCTTGTCTCTCGGTAGTTTTTCAGGTCATCTCCCATCTGTGTGGAGAGTGAAGGTCATTCAACTTGCGGAATTTCTCACGGAGTCTTCCGCACCATAACTTTATTGCCTTAGTGTTTAAGCACCTTGTAACAACTCCAAGAATGATTTTACCGACAAAAAACCGTGCCTCTTATCGGATCGAAATACTCTCTGAAAGCTAAATAAAGGTAATAATACCCATTAATATAGAGAAATATGAGGGTCCAGTTGATAGGATTGGGTTCAATTGGAAAAAATTTATTGAAACTGATAAATCAGAAAGGAACGGATATCCGCAAAGAAATTGGAGAAAAAATAGAAGTTGTTTCCGTTAGCGACACCACAGGAACGGTGATCACAGATGGGTTGCCACTGACAAGGATTATCCAGGCGAAGGAAGGAGGGGGCCTCAGGACCCTGGAATCCTTCGAAAAAATTGACGCAATGAAGGCTATTTCGGACCTTGAATCTGACGTAGTCGTGGAGATAACACAGAGCACAAAGGATGGCAATCCCGGTATCAAACACATAATGAGGGCATTCGAAACTGAAAAGAATGTAGTGACAGCAAACAAGAGCGTTCTGGTTTCAAGTCTTGACCTATTTGGAGAGTCAAAGGAGATGAAGAGGTCGCTCAGGTATGAGGCTACGGTGTGCGGCGGACTGCCCGTGTTCAATCTAATGGACTACTGCATGAAAACAGCGAAGATAGACTCAGTGGAGGGCATTTTCAATGCGACAAGCACGTTTGTGATTTCTGAGATGGAGGCCGGAAAGAGCCAGCCATCAGCTAGGAGTGAGGCGATCAGGATGGGAATAGCGGAAAAGAACCAGAGGGACGATCTTGCTGGCATAGACTCGGCCAGAAAGGGCACGATTCTCCACAGGCGGATTTATGGATCTACCATGAGTTTGAAGGAGGCCGACATTTCTGCCAAGGAAAGCGAGATAGCAGTAGGATTGAGACAAATCACAGAAGTCACTTCCAAAGGAGTCAGAGTGGAGTACAGGAAGGTTGCTGGCAATGGAATTTACTCGAATGCAGTCGGACCTGCGATGGTGATCAGATTTAACACCGATATACTCGATCACCTCACCCTTTCAACTGATCACGACGGTCCGTTGGAATCTGCCGCAACTGTATTAAATGACATATTGCTGTCGAGGTCAGAAAAGGCAACCTGATGAACAAGGCTTATGTTGCGTTTATAGGGGTCCTAGCAACACTGTGGATCATCACTATTGTCATCGATGTAGTGATTACTCTAGCTCTTTATCCGTCCAGATTTGGAGCAATAGCTAGTTTGACCGAATCTCAAAGTGCAAATCCTCAAATTCCAATATATATCATAATAGGACTGCCTGAAGCCGTGGGACTTTTCCTCCCCCCTTACTATTTCTGGGCCGTCTGGATCGGGTTAGTAACTGTTGCCGTTATCATTTTTCTATTCGTTTCATTGTACCGATCCCTTCCAAGATTTGAGAATTCTTCGCTCTACAGAATATCAGAATTCTTTGCTGTAAATCTGTTTCTGTCGTACATCTATATCGTCTTTGTAGGAGTGATCGGGCACCCAATCAAGACTCCGATCTCAACGGGTCCCCAATACTTTCTGAGCAATTTCTTCTCCGTCACAAATGCAGGACTCTACGAGGAGCTGATCTCCAGGGTCGTCTACATAGGAATTCCCCTCTTCATCTATTACGCGTGGAGCAGGAGAGGCAAGCGATCTCCTTCGAGACCGAATGACCTTCCCTGGTGGAGGCTCGTATGGGGCGGAGGTTACAAATTCGGAAAACCAGAGATTGTTGTACTGATTGTTTCATCTCTAATTTTCGGAGTCGCCCACGCAGGATCCTGGGATGTCTCCAAGATACCACAGGCTGCTCTGGGTGGAGTGTTCCTGGGCATCCTCTTCATGCGGTTCGGTCTCTATGCCGACGTTCTGTTCCATTTTTCCGTGGATTCACCGAGCGTTGTGTTTATCAATAGCTACGGAGATCCGTTGGCTACATCTAGTTCGACGTTTTTTTACTCTTTGTTCATTTTCATTTTCCTTGTTGCGGGCCTTGTGGTAGCTGTGGTATACTTGATCCAGCTTGGAAGGTTGCTCGAGAGAAGAAAAAGGAGCGTGCTGATACCTGTAGGATCTGCGGTTGACTCCTCGGGGGAACTACAGGACCGAAATTCAGGGGAGCGCTCGGTCACTTGCACCAAGTGCGGTTCCAGGAACGTTAGTGTCCTGTACGATGACCTTTTCATGTGCAACAGCTGCAGCACCGTTTTCAAGAAGGCTCAATAGTTAGCCATTTCGTCTACACGCATTATTTCCCTGAGGACTGAAGTTGCATATCCTCCGGGTGGCAATGAAAACTTGACCGTTTCCCCGGAACACTCCATGTTCGTAAATTTAAGGTAAAAATCTCTTCTCTCCCCTTTGGAACTCAGTCCGAACGGAAGCTTGAAATCTGTTGGTTTCACTCCCTCTTGAAAGACGACCTCATTTTCTATCTCTCCCATCTTACCTCCAGCAAATTCGGTATCATAACCAATAACCAGTCCAGTCGGAGAGCCTCCCCTCTTTAAAAATAAAGCATTCATCTTTTCCAGATTCAGAATGTTTATCTTAATGAACTCACCATTTCTTCTGAATATATCTCCCTGCATGAGAGATTTGTTCACTTCCAATCTCGCGCTGAGTATACGGTTGAAGATGTATCCTTGATATGCATGGATGAACATGGAAACAAGATTCTCAGGAAGCCGTTTTATGGCACCAGAATAGTCTCCCTTTTCCCTGATCAGATGTTCCAGCACGTTTCTCTCCAGATCCAAAGATTCGGGGAAATTCTTCAATGCACTTTCTGGGTCAGGATTATCGTAGTACTCCTTCCTTATCCCAGCAAACCTGTCCTCTCCCGGATATCCCACAAATATTCTGACTGCCTCTTCATAGTTTCCCTTCACTATTTCTTTGCCTACAAGATGAGTGACTGGTCTCATTGCACCGAACCTTTGCGGTCCGTAGAAGTTTGGTACCATTCCACTCTCTGCAACCTTCATGCAGTTAGAGAGGAAGGCTCCAGAATCGGTATCCGAGACCCTTATAGCGAACAGATTCTGCTTGTGAGAGCCAATCGTTAGGGGGGCATCCAGGTAGAAGTGTTCTAGAATTTCGACATCGTCCAGGTGGAATTCTTTGTATTTCAAGCCTGGTATGCTAAAGTACTGGATTTTCACGCTGCGCCTGTCTTTCGTACCTGCGAACAGGATTCTCCTTGGAGAAACGTGGTTGCTCCTTGCCACGAACCTCAGAAGCCTGTTGTGTTCCCAGTTCTTGGCCTTCAGTTTCAGCACGAGAACGTTTCCATCTTCCTTCTTTTTTAGACTATCGAATTGCTCTTCAACATAGAAATCTTCGGATTCCTTCCTGAGCTTACCTCCCGCGGGAGTGAGGTCGAGATAGTATCCATAAATTCCGACTTCTGAGAAATTCACGATCTTCAAATGGCATCAACAATATTAATTAACCTTTTTCTCCTTCCCGCCATAGATGTGGGAAGGTTTCACGGGAAAGAGGAGAAAAAATGGTCTATATGGCACGGCGATTGGCATTGTCGTATCAGCTATACTTCTATATCTCTCCTTTTACATCCAATTCCTGTACCTTCTGATTCCAGTCCTCCTTCTTGTCATATTCCATTACACAAAGGCATGGAGATTTTCGGATAGGGCATTCTACGGCTTCATTGCGATTTTGGTTGCCTTTTTCATTGCGATGGGAGGGATATCCTCCGCATTCACCGACGCACCTCACCATTCTACGAGTGTTGTAAAAATTGGCAGTGTTACATACGACGTTAAGTACGACTACTC
>JACWAC010000081.1 GCA_014874235.1 Thermoplasmatales archaeon | reverse complement strand
GTATATGTAGATAAGAGATTCGGGGGTAGGGGTATTGGTGACAAACTGCTAAGGATAGTCATTTCTAAAATCCGTGAGAACAACAAGGTTTCAAAGATGGCTCTATCGGTGATCGCAGATCAGGTGCCTGCAGTTAACCTATATCTGAAGTACAAGTTCAAATTAGTAGGAGTCCTAGAAGATGAACTGAGGCTCGATGGAAAATACTATGACGAATTTGTAATGGAACGGAACTTAAAGTGACATTAGTGCCATCGTTAGAGAGCCGTGGGAGAGATTTGCATAACAAGAGTTTAGCTCGTTAACGGGTCGTTCGTCAAAAATATCGCCCTATACAGAGAATTAGCAATTTTTCTGATTTGGAGCACGAAGAGGGAGCTTGTAAGGAAGTTATAGACTCGTAGGTGTGTAATTTATGTTTTCAACTAGCTTGACCTAATGTTTTGTCCTTGGTATGAACGATTCTCCATAAAATATATACTCACATTTTTGGAGGACCACTCGGTAAGATCTTGTCGTATCTTTCAGGTAAATCTAAATCGCTCTCTATCTTTGTTTATATTACCCTTGCGATAGAAACGTCCCTGAAATCATTATCGCAAGTTAGAATATCTAAGTCATACATCATGGCGGTCGCCAATATCATCGAATCTAACATTCCCCATTTCCTGTTCTCTTTCTTTCTTTTAAAATTCAACTTTCCTGATAATACTGCTGTGTCTTCATCCAGACCTATGACATTGCTTAGACTCTTTATTGTGTTTATCACCTTATAGGCTTCCTGGCCTTCTCTCAAAGACCAACTAGACAATTCTGCAAGTGTGACAATACTGGTGTAACAAACGCCCTTAATCAGTTCTTCTTTAACTCTACTACCCTTTTCACTTCCTATAAGAAACTCCACCCATGCAGAGGTGTCGAGTATCATTCAGTTTACCCTGTCTCTTCGATCTCTGTGGAAGTGACGGGCTCCCTTTGCTACACCAAAAGAGCTCATTACCAGCTCCTTCCTTCTTTTAAGAAGTGCAAGCTCTATCTCTTCTCCTTCCTTTACCGAACTTTCCTCTATGAACTCTTTTGGGATCAGTACTCCTAGCGATGTACCAATTTTCCTAACTTTAGCCTTGAATATGCTCTCCATGGTTCTATTATAATGTATTATAATATAAGATTTTCGTATGCTCAGGCAAACTCGTGCAGAAGGATTTCACGCTCTCAATACTCGTAGTCGTCTTGATAATAATGTTAAGTTCAACTCTCCGCACCAGGGTAACTAAAAGTGCTCATTTTCGCCGTATTATAGCGAGTATTCAATGATCTTGACGCCGTGGGGGAGATTTGTAATAAAGGTTCAGCTCTCTTACGAAACTATTTCGTGACGCTAATCTACTACTGAGATCCCTTTGAAACTCTTGAAGTCGTGATCGAAGCTAGCAATCTTAGTTATCCCGAATGATTTCATTGATGTTATGTTAGTGCAATCTGTGAAACTTAGGTGCGTGTCGTGCTGGGTCTTAAAGAGATTCCATGCAATTGTAAAGTTTTCCTTTCCCACTTCGACAATCTCCACTCCATTTAACAGGGTTGTACCAACTTTAATTGCTCGTTCAAAGCCCTGTTTGGCGGCTATATAAGTTACGGTTTCATCGAAGATGTAATCAGTTATCTGTACCTGACCATAGTAACCTGAGGCAATTTTAGGCATAATCTCTTTAGTCTTTTGGTGGTTGTTATCTTTTATGTTGTAATATGCAATCAGAAAACTGGAATCGAGAAGTATCACAAATTACCACCGTAGAGAACTTCATCTATTTCTTTGCTGGAGTTTTCTGAATTCTTTCCCCAGTCCCACGGTTTCATTTTAAGAAGATTATTTGAACTTTTTGGAGTGGAAGTTGTGTCGTTTATGAGATCTACTATAAGTCTAGAAAAACTTCGATCACCTTTTCTCTTTGCAAGCAGACTGTAGGCCTCATCTGATAACATTATTTGTCTAGGCATTTTGACACCATTGATAAGTATACATATACATACTTAAGCTTTTCCTCAAAGTCTCATATATTCTGTGCACGAATGTGTGGTCTTCAAGAAAAGAGTGAAAAATGAGAACCGAAAAGAGAACAAGTTGAATGTCTCGAAAGAGTTCAACTCTCCTCCCGACCATCATCAAAAAAGTGTCAATTTCCTTCTTATCATTGCCAATTTTCTACGATTTTCACGCCGTGGGGGAGATTTGAACTCCCGATCTCGTGAGAGAACCAGATCTCAAGTCTGGCGCGTTAGGCCGCTTCGCTACCACGGCTCAACCATTAATAACACGTTTGATATAGCCTTTTTCGAATGGATTTCCCTGCAGTTTTGCGTAAAATAAAGGATTATACAAAGTACAAGAATGCGAGGTCTGTAGCCGTGCAACTGCCCGAAGGAATGAAGAGGAGGATATCTGACATAACAGGGGAATTCAACGACAAGGAATTGATATTCATCGGTGATCCTTTCTGGGGTGCCTGTGACATACCCCAAAACGGAAACTGGGACCTTTTGATCCAGTTCGGTCATAGTCCAATCCCCAATCTTGGATCTTTTAAGAACGTTATTTTTGAAGAAATTCAGGAAGAGATGGACTTTGATGTGAGTTTTGAAAAGATACCTTTCAATTCTCTAATCCTGACTTCGAATGTAACTTATTCCTCTCAACTCCCAAGGATTAAAGAGAAACTGGAGGGTTCTGGAATCAAAGTTGAATTGAAGAAAGGAGATTCGAGAGTGTTCTATCCAGGTCAGATCCTGGGATGCAACATCTCGACCGCCAGGGGTCTCGAAGAGAACGTTCTTTTCGTAGGGGAAGGAATGTTTCACCCCCTTGGTATAGCGCTTGGTTTACCCGATAAGAGGGTATTGGCTTTCAACCCGAGAACTGGCGAATACATTGACATGGACAAGGAGAAAAGGAAGTTTCTTGGGCAGAGGTATGCCGCTATTGACATGGCCTCGAGGGCCAAGAAATTCGGCATAATAGTTTCAACGAAGATTGGCCAGACGAGGTATTCGCTTGCGAGAGTCGCTTTCGACCTACTCCAGAAAGCAGGTAAGACTCCCTTTATGATAACGCTGGATCTTGTGAGAGATGAGGAGTTATTGAACTTCCCAGCAGATGTGTATGTGAATACCGCCTGTCCCAGAGTGACTATCGAAGATTACGGTACTTTTTCAAGGCCCGTGATTACATTTTATGAGCTTCAGATGGCACTCGGGCTCAAGGATAAAAGCAGATATATATTCGATGAAATTGTTATGACGGATGAAATTGGCAGTACTAGTTTCCGGAAACGGGACTAACCTTCAATCGATAATAGATGCCATAAAGGAGGGTTACATTTCAGACGTCAAGATCTCATATGTTATATCTAGCAGTCCACAGGCTTATGCTCTAAAAAGAGCTGAAGAAAACGCCATCAGAAGTACGGTTGTGGAAAAGAAGGATCTTGTCTCGCGCCTGAAACCAATCTTTGAAGAAGTTGATTTGGTGGTGCTTGCAGGTTTCCTCTGGATAATCCCCGATGAGCTTTTGAAAATCAGACCAATGATAAATGTCCACCCATCTCTCCTTCCACTCTTTGGGGGGAAGGGCATGTACGGTATGAAGGTGAGCGAAGCTGTGATAGCGAGCGGCATGAAAATTTCGGGCCCTACAGTTCATCTTGTAACAAACGACATTGATGGAGGTCCAATAATCATGCAAAAATGTCTGGTAGTAAAGGATGACGACACTCCGGAAACGCTGTTGGAGAGAACGCACCCCCTGGAACATCAGATACTTGTAGAAGCCATTAAACAAATGAGCGAAAAAGAATATAAAATAGTAGGGAGAAGAGTCATCTTCTCCTAGTTTATGCGAGTTTTCTTCCTATGGACTTTTCGTAGTAGGATATTACTTGCGCCTTGTGTTCGTCGGAATACTTCCTGATGAACTTCTCTTCCTTCAGGGTTCTCCCGGTCTTCTCCTCGTAAGCTTTAGGCTCCATGGCGAATCTTCTCTGAGTAGCGTCCCTGTAAAGTTCAGGAATAACGTTGAATGCGCAGAATGGTACGACTTTTCCGTCTGGCATCGCATAGTGGATATCACACCTCTCTACCCTGTCAACGTCGTATGTGTATGGATCCATGAAGTGCATGAACCCGACGAACATTGAGTTGTAGTGGAATGCCTTTAGTCCGTGGTAGTCTCCACCTGTGAATGCTCCGAATATCATTTCCCTCATCTTGAAACCTTCAGGCGCGTGCTTCTCGTCAACGAACGTATTTAGCTTTCTCAGAAGTGAAGTAAGGGCAGACGCCTTCTTGAGTGACTTCACCTTCGACTCGTTTATATCTGTCGAAAGTTCGTTAAGGTATTCGAACAGTCCCTCGACATCAATGAACTTCGTAATCGGAATTATCGAGCCATCTGGTTGCTTGAAGATGTAAGTACCCATACCGCAAGCGAAGTGAATGCTCAGTCTGTAGGTTGGCTTTCCCTTTAGTGCCTCGACGAAGTTCGTGACTGCAGTTGTGCTAGGAACCGTAAAGAATGCCTCTCTTCCGATTGCGCCTTCGGTTTGCTGCTCTATCTTCTTGATGCAGCCTGGGATCGTGACTCTCTGTCTCTCCCTCAGCTTGTCTGGCATTCTTCCTACTAACGAAACTGGTTGGAAGTTAACGCTCCTTACCACATCGATGTTAGAAAGACCGAACTTTATAATGTCTCCGAGTTCTCCATCGTTTACTCCACCTATAACGGTAGGCACCAGTACAACTCCCACATTCGCTTTCCTGTAATTATCAAGCGCAGCAGGTATTTCCCAGAAGTTCTTAGGGTTAGATCTGGGCGATACACCGTCGAAGCTTGTGTATATTACGTTTGATCCGGCATCGCGACACTTCTCGACGAACTCTAGGTCTTTGGAGGCCCTGATGCTGTTTGTGTTCAGCTGGACGTGCTCGTATCCCTCTTCCCTCGCAATCTTTATGATTTCAGGCAGGTCTTCCCTCATCGTGGGCTCTCCACCCGTGAGTTGAACGGCGTTAGCCCCCACTGGTTTCTCGTTCCTCATCCTTCTGAGCATCATCCTGATCTGGTCTTGTGTAGGCTCGTAGATTGGGTCATTTTCCTTCGCATAGAAGAAACAATACCAGCATGAAAGGTCGCATCTGTTTGTAAGAACCACGTTTCCGAGACCGGTGTGGCTTTTGTGTTTTACGCAAAGACCGCAGTGAGTTGGACAGTTTATCTTCTCTGCGGCAAGGCTGATCATCGGGTTCTCAAGCTTGATACCCTTGTCCAGCCACTTCTTTGCCTTCATGTACATGTCATAATCTTCCCAGTACTTCTCCTTGGTAACCCCATGCTCCGGGCACTCCTTTATCATCTTGACTTCTCCGCCCTCGGCATAGACCAGGGCAGGTATTTTCATCCTGTCAAATTTGTTTTCAGCTGCGCACTCAGGGCACAGAGATGCAGTTACTCTTAATGCTAACATCCCGGGGTTTATCAGATGGGCAAACTTTTCGTAAACTTCGTCCAAACTCTTCATCTTGGCGTTTGGACTGATTTCGAATTCGGGAGATAGTATGGATTCGAATGCTTGATCCATAGCGCTACAAACCATGGCCCTATTAAAGAGCTTTTGTATTGTCCACAACTAAGAAATCAATTATTGTCTCTTTTCCAGCTAACACAGGAAATAATTATATC
>JACWAC010000080.1 GCA_014874235.1 Thermoplasmatales archaeon | reverse complement strand
GGTATCTTGGTCTATAAAGATCGTACTTTTCTGACCTCTTATTGAAACGCTCCCAGTTGCTCATGTTTCTGATTACCAGAGAAGACCCGATTTTATTAAAGTTGACCTTTCACATCAACAGTTGGTACGGAAAATCGCAACTTCTAAGTATTTCGGCTCTTGCGGATTTTTTCATAATCACTAAGTACCTTCTCTGTGATAAGAAGAGCATTACCGGTGTAGTCTAGAGGAGACATTTTCTTGATCTTCTTTCCCGTTCTCTTTTCTATATTCTCTCTCAATTCTCCACCCTTATCCCTTACCTCCATTGAAGCCTGCCGAACGATCTCGTGTGCCTCCTGCCTCCCGTATCCATTATTGACCAGGGCCATCAGGTAAGCTTCCCCGAGTGCGAGATCGTCGTTTACCACGTTCTTCATCATAACATCCGAGTGCACTTTAAGTCCCTTGAATACTGCTATCATCTTGTTCAAAATATCGTCAATAAGTATTGAGACGTAGGGGATGATGAACCTTTCCGAAGCACTGTTTGTCAGGTCCCTCTCATGCCATAGAACTGCCGACTCGTGCATCGGAGCGAGGAATCCCCGTACGATCCTTGCGAGTGAGACTACGTTCTCTGAAGTGACGGGATTAATCTTCTGTGCCATAGTGCTTGAGCCAACCTGTTTTGATTCATTGAAGGGCTCCTGGACTTCTCCAATCTCGGGTCTCTGAAGATTCCTGATCTCAGTGGCAAATTTCTCCAAAGAGGTGGCTACATTCGCGATTATTGAAACGTATTCCACATACCTGTCCCTGTCCACTATCTGTGTTGGCCCATCTTCCTCCCCGAGTCCAAGATTTTTCATCAAGATTGATTGCACTCTCACGGTCTCTTTCCCAAGAGCAGCACCGGTTCCAACCGCACCCATAAACTTTCCGACAACCACTCTCTTCCTCGATTCCTCAACCCTTTCGATGTGACGCATTGTCTCTGCAAGATAAACGGAGATCTTGAGTCCAAATGTTATGGGCAGTGCATGCTGTCCGTGCGTTCTCCCGATCATGACAGTATTCTTGTTGTTCTTGGAAAGTTGATATAGTGCATCGGAGAGACCGAACAGGTCGTCAGCCAGAAATGAGTAGAATCTCTTGAATTGAAGAGCGTTAGCTGTGTCTGTGATGTCGTTTGACGTTGCTCCCAGGTGAACGTATTTTCCACTTTCGCCCGACACAGAGCTAAGTGCCTTTACCATAGCCATTACGTTGTGCCCTATCTCTCCCTCGATTCTCTTCACTTCCTCAATCTTGACGTATTCCAGACTGGCGTGCATCTTTATCTCTTCGGCAGCCTCCTGTGGGATGATGCCTGCCTCTGCCTCAGCCATGGCTAGAGCTGCTTCAACCTCTAGCATTGACCTCAGATTAGATTCTTCTGAAAAGATCGTTTTTACTTCTTCCCTGCCGTACCTGTAATCAAGGGGAGAAACAATCATAGAGAAACATTGGGATATAGAATAACTATATTTCCTTTAGAGGTGCACGCGTCCTAAGATGGAGCAATTGAAACTTTCTGTCAACACTTTTATCTCTTATTTCCCGCCAGGCCCGTTTTCTTCTTTGTCCATCACGATTCCCCTCTTAGGATAGGCAAATTTTATTCCAGCCTTCATGAATTCCTTCCCGATCGAGTAGAGAAGGTCCTTGGACATCTGGAAGTTTGTAGGTTGATCCTTGGCCCGGCTCAGGAGCCTTAGATAGAGGCCCGGAACAGTGTTCGCGTCTGGAGCTGAAGTGTTTGCATTCCCTATATCCATCAGGTGGACTACGGGCAGATTACCCGCTGGCAAGAAGTCCGGATGCTTGGACGCTGTCTCCTTCATTATCTCTATGGCTCTATCAACGTCAGAGTCGTATGATATAGTGACAAATACTATGCAGAGCTTTGAGGAATCCTTCATGTCATAGTTCACAAGTGTAGAGTTGAGGAACAGTTGGTTCGGAACCACCAACCTCCTGTTGTCCCAAGTCCTCAGTATCGTGAATGTTAGCTTTATGTCCTCGACCCACGCCCATTCATTAGCGTACAACACTGCGTCATTGATGTTGAACGGTTGCGACGTGGAGATGATTATGCCTGAGAAGATGTTTGCCAGACTTGACTGAGCCGCGAGACCTATCACTATTGATGCAAAACCTGCGGCAACAAAGACTGAAGCAACGGCCACTCCTGCCTGGGGGAAGACGGCGAACGTCGATATGGCAACTCCTACCAGAGCTATCACCCCAACTACCATTCTTCTTACAAAGTTCATGATAGTTCTCAGCCCCTTTTCCTTGCTTGAAACGGTAGCAAGATATCTGTGAATTACGACGTTCACTATGTACGCAGCTAGGTATGTCGCAAGAAAGCCAAAAAACAGACCCACTACAGAATAGGTCCCAGCAATTACCTTGGGGCTTATTGGAGAAGTGATGAATATGTAGACAAGTATGGGTACTGCCAGTGCGTATATTCAGTATATTAGGAATCTGTCTGCTGCCTTGAGGTCGGTGAGAGTTGGAAACGAATTCTTGATTCCCGCTCCGAAAGCTCGCAATGAGGAAGCAAGAATTATGAGTTCTATGAATGTCGTCAGGTAGGGTGGCCTGAGGTATAGAGGCAAAAGCACTGGATGTAAATTGGTGATGTAGATCGTTGCGTATAGGACTGCAAACCCAATAAGTGCAACGCATACTGATCCTAGAATTATTGTGTTTAGGGAACTCCTTACCACTCCCGATTTCAATTTCTTCTTGCCTATGTACCTCACTATCAGGTAAGCGGCAGTAGCAAGGGCTGCACCTGACAGAATTATCGAAAGCATTACCAACAGTTGAAATCCCGGAATCATTAACTCTCCTTTTTACATCTGTACGATTGAATCAATTTAGGGGAAGAGCGCTGAGTTACTCCTGTCCACTATTGTGATTTTAAATAAAGCTGTATCCATCATTTTTATGCCTTTTACCTGTGGAAGATCCCTGACAATCTCAAATCACCTGAAGGATTGAGAATACTCCCAACCCGACCGCCAGTATCATGAAAATATAAAGGAAAATTGTCCTTGGTTTTCCTATCCTGTACTTTCCCATTATTTTCTCGTTTGAACCTATTCTTATCACCACCAAGAGTGGAAGAGCAAGTGCAATGGAACTCAGTACCATTACATCCAGTGCCAGATTGATTAGATTGGTGAAGATGAGCGTTAGTATTGCCGCAGGTATTATCTCGAGCAGGTAGATGCCGTAGAATCTCTTCTGTTGGTGAACTCTCTTGTTGAAGGTTCCCTCCATTTTGAATACGTCTGAAACAGAATAGGACATGCTCATTGAAATAACGAACATTGCCAGAAGACCGGATACCCCAAGGGCAATTGCAAAGAGTATTGGTCCGACGGGCCCCATTTCGTGTCGCAGTGCCTCTGCGACATTGATGACAGAATTTCCATTTATGAATCCATCCTGCGACAGCTTCCATGAAAATATGACTATCGCAACCATCAGAACTTCCGATGCGACAGCGCCCTGAAAAGTCCCCCAGCTTTCCCTCTTTATTCCGGACACATTTAACCCACTGTCAACATCCGCAGCTTGGTGGTAGAAGAGCATCCACGGCATAACTACCGCACCAATGTTTGCGGCTATGAGAAAATAAAATGAATTTGTCGAAACGAAGGGAGAAAAGTCTGAAACTTGAATATTACGGGGGAAAACAAAGAAGTCTAGTGCAACAAATATAAACAAAAGGAGTCCAAGGGCGACCAGAAAAATCTCTATTTTTTTGTATCTTCCTGTAGTAACAACTACGGTATGAATTATTATCACAAAGACGATGGTCACAATCACCGGAATTCCTACCAAAGAGGCCGCTATGGCTATACCTGCAAATTCCCCGACGTACGCGGCAAAATCTATCACCGCACTTCCCGTAACAGCTACCACTGTCCAGCTGTGCCCGAAGTACCTGGAAATTACCTGTCCAAGAGTCCTGCCAGTAACAGCACCTATCCGTGAGGAAGTGTCCTGTACAAGAAATAGTGGAATTATCAGAACGATCAGAAATATTATCAGGTGAGCTTTGAACTCTATTCCCGATTGGATTGCGGTGATGACACTGGGTGCGTCTAGGTCCGCAAGCATAACAACCCAGCCTGGACCCAAAACGGGTAATAACTTTCTAAGTGTGGGGTTCATTGGGATTCAACCGGGAGGAGCGACGACCATATATCGGCGAGGCTATCTCCTTGATTCCAGGTGTCGTTCTGGATTTGGCCACCCCGGACCTTGGCCTCAGTCTGATTGTCCTTTCCATTTCCGGCGGCAATTTGAATTCTCCGTTCTCTCCGACGAGGTAAATGCTTCTTCCACCCTTCTCGATACCAACAGGCTTTCCCGGGGTGGAACCTGCGTTCAAGAGTTTCTTCAGGAACCCATACTCCTCAAGAACGGGCCTTACAAAATAGTACTTGCCTTCTGGCGCCACCGCGGCATTAATCTCAGACATCCTCTGATCCGGTTTGACAGGGTTCCCGTGCGGACAATAACCCGGCAGTCCCATTTTTCTGTACAAGTTGGAGAGGAGTTGCTCCGTGAAATCGTGTTCAAGGTCCATTACAGAGTTGTGGACCTCATCCCAAGGCACTTCAAGATATGAATACACAAAGTATTCGGTTATCCTGTGCGCTTTCACCATTTTCATTGCGCTGGAATGTCCCTCCTTAGTGAACTCTAGACCCCGCTTACCGACAACAAGTTGCTTCTCTCTTTCCAGTCTGTGGATGCCTTCCCAGGCAGAAGGAAGTGAAATGCCTAGCCTTTCGGCAACTCCCCTCTCATTAGCAAACTCATAACTCTCATGTAACTCCCAAATCGCCAGGAGGTAATCCTGACTATTGTGTTTCACTCATCTTAATTAGGGTAACCTAATTAAACATTCCTTAGGCTGTGAAGCTTTGCACTGAAAGGGAAATGATGACTCTTTACTGAATTAATGGAACGTTAACTTCACTTTGAAACACGAATGTGAAATCTCAGGAAATGGAATTCTAAAGAATTGAAATCGAGCGAGTTATTTAAGCCTCAAACTGCGGTAAACAGTACAATCAGTGGTAGGGGCCAAGGCCCCCCCTCTACGTAAATTATAATATACCCTTCGGGTTCGAAGTTAAATGAGGCCTCGTGTGCTCATAAATTTCGCATGTTCTCTGGACGGTAACATAGCGCTGAAGGGGGGGAAAGCCTTCAGATTTTCTAACTTTGAGGATCTTACAAGGGTCCATAAGATGAGGGCAGAGTCGGACATCATCCTGGTGGGCAAAAATACGATAAATCTGGATGACCCGAAACTGGTTGTGAATGAAAAATATTACAACTCAGATCGAATGCCGGACGTTGCAATTCTTGATTCAAATCTTACTGTGAACAGGAATGCAAGGGTATTCTCATATCCAAGAAAAGTTGTCATTTTCTGCAGAAAGGGAGTTGATTTTCACAGTAATTCAGGGTCGAAAGTGATAATCAAAAACAGTCCCGCCAAGATGCTTCAAACAAATTTTGTCGTCGAAGAACTTGGGGAAATGGGATACCAGACAGTCTTGGTTGAAGGTGGTAAGTCCGTTATCACTTCCTTCGTTACTGAAAACAATTGGGATGAGATTACAATTTTTTATTCTCCCATCTTGACAGGTGACGAAGGAATACCGATGTTCGGGGCATTGAGAGAACCTCTGAAGCTAGGTGAAGTTGAAGTGTCGAATATGGGAGACGGTTTCCTCG
>JACWAC010000079.1 GCA_014874235.1 Thermoplasmatales archaeon | reverse complement strand
TCGAAACGTAGCCCAGATGGATGGAGCTCTGACAGCAAGGTCTCTACTATGCTCTACTATCTTCACATGCTTGGTAAAACCATGGTCGTGGGACACGATGGGAACCGGAACATATGGGGCCTTACCGATGATTTCTTGCCAAGGTGGGTCGATAGGAGAATACTCTCGGAAGAGGAGACGGATGCGACAGCGGCATTGCGCGCGCTGAAGGCAATGGGTCCGGCAACACCGAAGGAGATCAACTACTACTTCGTCAGAGGACGCTACAACAACCTCAAGAAGAGCATTTCTAGACTCGCAGGGGAAGGAAAGGTCCACCAAATAAGCATCAAGGAAATCGGTAAGAAGGAAGAGAGGTACATAGCGGATGAAGACGTACCGCTACTGGATTCGATGGAAGATGATCACCTAGAACCCAGGGTTTCACTCATTTCTCCCTTTGACAATCTGATCTGCAGCAGAGACAGGACGAATCGCATCTTTGGTTTCGACTACATTCACGAGCAGTTCCTGCCTAAGGAGAAGAGGACGTACGGCACGTACGTCCTGCCGATCCTGTGGGGAGAGAAATTGGTGGGAAGAATAGACCCCAGGGTGGACAGATCTCGTGGAGTCCTAACGATAAACGCGGTTCATTCCGAGCCAGGAACCGAACTCGAGAATGGAACGGTTGAAGAAATAGGAGAGACTATCGCCAGACTCGCAAAATTCCTGGGTTGTGAGAAAGTAGAATTCACTAAAAAGATCCCAAGGGAATGGAAGAGTTACCTGACGTGATTGCATCAATGATCATTTCTTTCATCCGACTAAACAAAGATTAATATGGTGTTTGAGCCGAACTACGCTCTGGTTTCTTCCATCACTCGTGAGTTGTGAGCATCGATCAGGAGAAAAATGGTTTCGTCCTTGTGCTGGAATTGAAGCGACCAGACCGGAATGTGAACGAGGAACATGTCGGCTATATCAACGCTTACGTTTGCAGACATGAAACCGTGAACGCTTTTCTGGAGCCTTCTTATCTCCCACTGCTGAATCCTTATCTTTCCTTCCATCCTCGCCTTCTCCCCGCCCATAGTTCCATTCATCAGTTTGATCGAACCGCTGACGTCGTCCTGTCCAATCGGTCTCTTGTCCGATAGGCTGAAAACATAGTCAGGAGGTTGATACTCGTTCATGTTCTCTATCGCAATGACAGGGTAGTTTACTTCGTTCACATCAGATCCAGATTCGATGATCGTCTGGACGTTGATGGTGGGGCCACCGAAACCTCCCCTTCCTCCCATTCCAACCGCAACGAATCCACCTGGATTAACCTGTTCTCTCTTGTACTGATACTGGGCAGAATAACCTGCGTCCATTATCCAATAGGGAAGATAATTCAGTTCCGTCTTTTTCAATTCACTCTTTTCAAAAAGATGCCTGTGGAATATACTGTTGTCGAGGAATCCCTTGGCAATGAGCTCTGCCTGATCCTTCATCTGAACCTTTATGTCAAGGATGAAGTGTTTCTCGACCTTTGTCCATCCGAGCGAGCCAAGTGAAACGGAAGTACCACAGTATGTGCATACCACCATCGCCTCACCAGATGCGGGATTAAGAGGTGCCCCACAATTCGGGCACTTCATTTCCTTCAATACTTCCGGTTGTTCCTGAGTTTTCTCTCCTCCCTGAGATGAAGAGGGAGAGGACCCTCCCTGCTGGGGTGCTCCGCATTTTGGACAGAAGGCAGAGTCGTCTGGAATATCTGCTCCACATTTCCTGCAGTACACTTCATTTCACCTTCTCGCCGCAGTTCGGACAGAACTTGGTACCTGGAGGAATTTCGGTTCCACACTTAGCGCATTTCGTGATTATGGATTTCCCACACTCCGGACAAAACTTTGAATTCTTCGGGATGTCCTTTCCACAGTATGGACATTTCATCAGGCCCTCTGA
Source organism: Thermoplasmatales archaeon (assembly GCA_014874235.1). Taxonomy (GTDB): domain Archaea; phylum Thermoplasmatota; class Thermoplasmata; order Thermoplasmatales. The sequence continues at coordinate 3,881 of JACWAC010000079.1, read as the reverse complement.
GGAAAAATCGAAACCGCAGGACGGACAAAACTTCGCATTCTCATCCACATCAGCCTGGCACTTCGGACACTTCTTGACCTTCCTTTCCGTTGGAGGAGGTTGCTGCTGATTCATTCCCTGAGCGATGTTGGAGGCCATGGGATATGCCATACCCGCCCCAGCGCCAAGTCCCATTCCGAGGCCAACGCCTGCACCGGCAGTTCCGCCTGGGTTCTTAGCAGCGTCGACCATCGCCTGACCGGCCTGGTATTGCAGGTAGTTCGCTCCAACTGCCTTCATGCTTGAACGCGTATCAATTGCTTTTTGAACGGCGTCGGGGAGCGAGATGTTCAACCCAGATATCTTGTTTATCTCAACTCCGTATTGGTCGAATGCAGCTTTAGAAGATGCAAGAACCGCCTCCTCTATGTTCATGAGATTGGATGGGAGGTCTAGAACGGATACTCCCTGATCCTTCATCTTTCCAAGGATGTTGTAGATAAGCATGACAACTTGGTCCCTTATTCGGTCTTCGACTTGAGCGCTAGTCTCCACGTTGAAGGTACCAACGAACTGATTCACGAAGACCGATGGGTCGGAAATCCTGTACCTCATATCGCCAAATAGCCTCAGCATCACTATGTCGAAGTCCTTGTCCCTGAACGCATATGGTTCCTTTGAGCCAAACTTTCCATCGATAATTCTCCTTTGGAGATAGTAGACGTATGCCTGCTGCTGGATGCCAGTCAGAACCTTCACTAGCCCGCCCACTACCGGAGCATTTAGATCTGTGAGTGCGTATCTTCCTGGCTTATCGACGTACCATATCGCCTTACCATCCCTGAAGAAAACGGCAGTTTCATCTTCCCTGACGACAGCATTGTCATTCAGCCGAATCAGTCTCGGAACTTTCCACATTATGTTGCCTTGTTTGAACTGGTCCTCCCACTCGAATGTGGTCGAACCAAACACGCTTCCCCCTTTTGAAGGAATAGCGTCTCCCTTTCTTCCGAATGGCATTTAAACTCCCCCGTAAAGCAGGGTCTCCCTGCTGTTGTTGAGATTGGTTATGGCTGTCAGAACGGTGTTAATGCCCTGTATTATAGTTTGATTCAAATTCCCGGATGTGCAGTCCTGTACAAACGAGCCCATTTTACCCTGCAAATCCTGGATCTGTCCGAATATCTTCATATCAAGATCATAGAGGGCAGAGATCTTCTTTGCATCCACCCTTACTGGTGCAGAGATTCCTGAGTAGCCGGCACCATGATGTTTTACCACTTCAGCCGCAGTCTGGATTCTCGATCTCAGCGTGCCAATTGATTCTAGCCCTTTGAACTGTCCGGCGCTTACTAGGGAGCTCTCACCCGTTTTCAGATTCGCTATAACGTCAAGCATCTTCTTGTAAAGCTCGTCCTTCAGGATGATATCTGCATCACGCAGGTCTTCGTTTACCCTGTATCCGTGATAACCTGGAAATATTAGCTGGATCTTCTTAATAACTCCTCTATCCTCAACGACCTGATCCCTTAAATCGGTCATGGGGCTGTGATAAGAAACGTGGTCTAAATACTTTCGACATCGTCAATTTGGGACAGGGAACGTTCCATAAAAGTTGAAGAGAGCTGACTTCCAATAATTTTCGTTCTAAAAATGTTATATTCGTCTAAAATCGTGTACTGCGTGGGGTTCTGACAACTGTTAATATCTCGTTCGCCATACAGTTATATGAGAAATGAGGGGGAAAGTGGAGATAAGAATTTTTCCGATCTAGCCATCAAGTACTCCAAGGATTATCTAGGGAAGATTCAAACTATCCTAAAGGTTCCTGTCAGGAGCCTCAATGACTTTTCTGTTTGGTATACCCCCGGTGTTGCAGCCGTCTCTCTGGAGATAGCCAAGGACAAGGACCTGGCCTATGATATGACCTGGAAATGGAACGCCGTGGCAATTGTCACGGATGGGACCAGGGTTCTAGGACTGGGAAACGTCGGGCCGGAAGCGTCCCTACCAGTCATGGAAGGAAAGGGGCTCATATTCAAGTATCTGGGAGGAGTAGATGCCATACCGATTCCTATCAACGTTCACGAAAAGGAGCAGATGGTGAACATTGTGAAGGCCATAGAACCTGCGTTTGGAGGCATCAATCTCGAGGACATAGAATCTCCTAAATGCTTCTACCTTCTCGAAACGCTGAGGAATGAGATGAACATTCCGGTGTGGCACGATGACCAGCTTGGTACGGCCGGAGCGACCCTTGCAGGTCTGCTTAACGCACTCAAGCTAACGGGGAGGAGCGAGAGGGATACGAAGATAGTGGTTGTTGGATCGGGAGCTGCAAACATTGCGACGATCAAGCTGTTCGAGGCCGCCGGATTTGATATAGGAAACATTACAGCGGTGGATTCTCACGGGGTACTGCACCCGGAGAGAGAGGACATGGATTCTCTGATGAGGACAAACCCGTGGAAGTACGACCTAGGCATAAGGACGAACAGGAGGAGAATTACTGGGCAGACCCAGGACGCGATGGAAGGCGCTGACGTTCTGATAGCAGCTTCGAAACCCGGACCGGGAGTCATCAAAGGCGAATGGATAAAGAAGATGGAAAAGAGGTCTATCGTCTTCGCGCTTGCAAACCCGGTACCTGAGATATGGCCGAGTGAGGCAAAAGAGTACGGAGCCGAGATTGTTGGAACAGGAAGATCAGACTTCCCTAACCAGGTCAACAACAGCCTGGTATTTCCGGGAGTATTCAGGGGTGCTCTGGATGCAAGGGTAAGGAAGATCGACGAACCGATGATAGTGAGGGCATCAAGAGAACTGGCCCTCTTTGCGGAAGAAAAGGGCATCAGTGATCAGCACATAATTCCGACAATGCAGGAATGGGAGGTATTCCCGAGAGTCGCAGCCGCAATTGCTGACGAGGGAGTCAAGGAGAATCTGGCAAGAGTCAAGATGAACAAGGAAGAGTATTACGAGAGGGCGAAGGCGATCATTTCTGCAAACAGGCAGATGATAGAAAAAATGATGGACCAGGGGCTTATAAAGAAGGTGAATTGATAATGGAAGGAATAAAAATAAGGGATTTGAAAAAAGAGGATCTGGAAGGCGCAGCAAATCTGGTGATGAGACTCAAGAAATTCAACTCGGAGCACGACCCGCTTTTCAATGTGTCAGAGGATCTGGAGAAGAACGTCATAGCATATCTCGAAACAGCAATTGAACTCGATACAAGGGATGCCACAGTCGCGGACATTAACGGAAAGATAGTTGGACTGATAATGGGCGAGGTCTTGGACAGACCCTTCTATCATCCAAACAAGGAACTGAGGGTTACTGAAATCTACCTCCTTCCCGAATACAGGAAGGGAGGACTTGGTAAGAAGCTACTCGAAGCGCTGATAGAGAGGGAGAAGGGAAAACACTGCGACGTGCTCACGGTCGAATTCCCTACGGAAAACCTACTCGCTCACAAATTCTATACCGGACTGGGAATGAGGGGCATCCTCTCAATCTACGGCAAGAAACTCTGAACTCGGACAATTCCACCAGCAAGGATTCAAAAATACGATACCCATAGTGCACGGCCTACTCCGTAAACCACGAAAAGTTTGATCTATTTCGGGCATCGATTTGGTGATTTGAAGGAAGACAAGCTATGCTATGAATTTCGATAGATACAGCGATAGCAGAAGTATGAAAAACACCACCGTTGAAATGGCCACGAAAGCCCTGTCCCTTTCTTTGGCATATATCAGTATCTGAATGAATATCCTGCCTATTGGAGACAGAATTAGAAGAAGAATCCCCAGCTGGATTATGGCAAATGCCTTGACATTTAACACTCCCATACCTATGGTGCCTAGGTAGTGTGGGAAAACATTCGTAGACACCCCACC
>JACWAC010000078.1 GCA_014874235.1 Thermoplasmatales archaeon | reverse complement strand
GATATTAACAATAGTTAATGCCCATATATAACGTCATCTATTTGAGGAATCATATCTCGAGTTCATCCTTGATCTTTCAGGCTGGTACTACGAAGATTAGAGATGGTATTTCACTCGCTTTAGATAGGTTATACATCATGTAGGGAGAATTTCTTATATAAAATTAACGCATTCAGTAGTGAATGCTTGCAAACCTAGATAGAAGGCTAGATATGTCATTGTGCTTTTCAACTCCATTAGGTTCCTCCAAGCTGCCGTTTTTGAATGAGAATGAACCCATACCTCTGGACATGCACTTCCACAAAGATTCCACCTTTCTCAACTTCTTCGTTGAGAAGAGTGCTCTAGGCGAATATGAAATCTACAACTATTACAACCCGGTCCTGTTCGGCAACTTCATGATGATTGCACAGAAGTTTGTCCTGCGAGAGTTGAGAATAATTCACGAGAAAATCGCTTCCATACCCTCTATGGTATTGGGTGGCTTATACACCATCAAGGGGAACATGATAGTGGATTTCAGGTTTCACAACTCCGACACACAAAAGGTTGCAGATATGGTAAAACTACTCGTTTCCATAAATGCAGGCATTAGCGTCACGAAGATGGGAAGATCCGATGGCATCAGGGCCAAACTCGACGAGATAGATCCTAGGGCTCCACTGACAGTGGTAAAGTTCAGCTACGGGGAAGAAGGGAACCACGATTATGTATGGGAGTGGAAAGGGATCGTAGATCCTCTTGGTGCTATTTCCTACGGTGCCGATGCCAGCGGATATATTGGTCGTCTTGACATTTCCAACACTCCAATCGCTCCTCTTTTGAGATCCATTGTAAGGGACCAGATTCCAGTTCCGGCATATTTTGAGAACCATCATTCTGGGAGGGTCCAATCGTTGGCAATTGTTCCAACTTTCCTCACTGTTCCCTTCCTCATCAGGTTTTTTGACAAGACAGAAAAAGTAAGTGATATCAGGCTTGAAAGCATAGAAACCTACGGGGAAGCAAGAAAAGATCTGTAACCCGATTTCCAAGATAGTTTCCGATATTGCGAAATGAATTGAGATTCACAGAATTTTGGATGGGTGATCCAGAGCGCTGATACAGATCCACAGAATCGCTATATTTCACGAGAATCTCTATTCTTCACTCTTATATATTCGGTAGTCATTCCCAACCAACGATGATTAGCTTCCTTGCATTTGCTTTTCATAGGAAAGGGGGGCAGGATGAATGAAGATAGGATTTGTTTCGAAACCAGAGTGCCCAAGATGCACAGAGCTAATAGGGTTTCTCTCAGATTACCTGAAAGTAAACGGGCACGATTTTGTCATTGAGTCCGGTACAGCAAAGGAAATGAAGGTGGACGGGGAAAGGATAGACAAGATCAGCGCGGATGCTCTGGTCACGGTAGGAGGAGATGGGACTGCCCTATGGACACTTCAGAAATCCAAACTTCCGATACTTCCGATAAATGTCGCAAGCCTTGCATTCCTTTCGGAGACAGACTCTTCCAGCGCTCTCGGATGCTTGAGCAGATATCTGCAGGGCGATTACAAGATTGAAGAGAGAGCGAGGATAAAGACAACCGTGAATTCGAAGAGATTACCGGATTCACTGAACGAGGCCGTTCTGAAGACTATGATAATGTCTAAGATACGATGGTTTGGGATATACCTGGACGATGACTTCATACACAACATAAGGGCCGATGGCATCATCATAGCGACCCCAACCGGATCAACTTCTTACTCCCTAAGCGTTGGTGGCCCGATACTGGATCCGAAGGTTAAGGCATTCATAATTTCCTACATGGCCCCATTCAGTCTCAGTGCTAGGAGTATGGTTGTTCCCTCTCAGTCAACTATCAGGGCGGTTGCGCTGGATAAGGGAAGGAACATAATGCTCACACTCGACGGACAGGAAGGTATGGAGGTGGGATTCCACGACGAAATATCGTTTACGGAGAGTGAACACCCTGCCAGATTCATAAGATTCAACTCCGATTTTTACAAGAATACCCGGGAGAAAATGACATGAAGATCAGGAGAGGGGTTATCGAGCTTGTTATGGAGAGTAGCAAGGACTCTCTCCCCAACGAGTTCGCAGCTCTCCTCAAGGCGAAGAAGGACATAATATACGAAATCGCTCTCCTGCCAGGCACCATATCCGGGGACAGGAGCGCAATAATGCAGCTCTGGGCAAGGCCGTTGGACCTCGGATACGTTGGAACAATACACTCTCATCCTTCAGGAGTGATCCTACCAAGTGACGAGGACAGGAGCTTATATTCAAAATTCGGCAACACTCATGTAATAGTAGGATATCCGTTCAACCTGCACTCTTGGAGAGCCTTCAACAACGAGGGCATCGAGATAAATCTGGAAATGATCACATGATAAGAATTACCGATGGAAGATACATTAGGAACGTCTACGGAGTTCCAGTTGTAGCAGATGTCTTTAGGGCCACGTCAAACATCGTCACAATGATCCAGAAGGGAGCAAAGGAGGTCATACCAGTCGACGATGTCACTTCGGCATATGCTCTAAAGAAGGAAGGTTATCTCCTGTTCGGGGAGAGCAATCTATCGCCTATCGAGGGATTTGAACACGGCAACTCTCCCACGGAAACTTCGGGACTGGATTTGGACGGTGCAAAGATCGTGCTCAAGACAACCAACGGATCGGGTGTTATCTTGAAGGCTGGCGAGGGGACGCTTATCGGTTCCTTCCTCAACATATCTTCACTCTCCAGGCACCTCAGGAACAAGGAAGTCCATATCTTCCCTGCGAACCTGAAGAATGGTGTCTCTACCGAGGACAACGAGTTTGCTTACGCCCTGACAAAGAAGGTTCTTGAACCTGGTTCCAGCATAGAAGTGAACATCAACCGGGCAAGGAACGGGAACGGGGCGGTTCTGCTCAGGAATCACAAATTTGATGCCGACTTATCTTTTTGCCTGCAGCTGGATGTAACGGATGTCATCCCAATTTTCAAGAACGGAAAGATCGTGAAGATGGAATAATCACTTCGATTTTTCTCTCAGGAATATCAGGAGTCCTACAGCCACCACTGCGGAAGCTATGAGGAAATCGGGAGAGTAACCAATTCCCGTCACTATTATACCAGTCAGGGCGGACCCTATGACTGCTCCAAAACTTTGTACCGCGTTGTAAGTTCCGCTGACCCTTCCACGTTCTTCCGGTTTTGAAAGGTTTGATACCATTGTACCGGTAGCCACGGAAATGAAAGACCAAAGGGCTCCGAGGATAGAGTAGACAAGGAGAAGACCGATGAAAAGTATCGGTCTATGGGTGGCACCAAGAGCTACGATTGCGATGACGGACGGGAAGATGAAAATCCTGGCTATCACTGCGATAGTGGCTACCTTCCTATTGCCATACTTTAGAGTAGTCTGACCTGAAAATCCAAAAGTAATTGCCCCGAATACGTAGTTTCCGAGGTATATGATGAAGTAAACAGATGACGTGACGTCTAGTGACCTGAGCATTATTGGGAATGCGACAAAGAATAGCTGAAATCCCGTCATCATAATAAGAAATCCTACGAGTATGTATTTCAGATCACTCGCAAGCTCTCTGAAATGGAAATTGAAGTGAATGATCTGAGAGGGCAAGTACCTTACTCGTTCAATGATTCTGAAGGCTCTCAGGGGAATTTCGTCCCTGTTGATTTTTGTGCTGCTCTCTGGAATGTAGAGGTAACCAAGCACCGCAGATAACACATAAAACGCAAAAGCGAACAGGTAGAGGTATCTCAACATAAACACTTTCGGGAACGCGCCGGTGAAGACGGAAGCAAATACGACTCCGGCAATACTGCCATAACTGTTGTACTGGGAGAACTTTGAAATCTTCATGGACCAATCTCTCCTCTCAGTGAGCTCCATGATCAGTATCGAGGAAACTGGAGTTGCAGCACTTCCAAGGAATCCAGAAAGGAAAGAGATGGCAATGAAGTATAGTGTGTTGAAGGAGATCGCAAAGAGGACGGAGGTTACTGCGAGTGATATGAATCCTATGAATACGAATATTCTCCGCCTGCCCAATCTATCCGAGAGATTGCCCCAAACGAGCAAACCGAGAATAGTGGCTATTGAAGATACGACGACATAAATGGAATAGTCTATGATCCCCCCCGCTAGAAGCTCTGTTATGAAGAGTGGAGCGAGCGGACTAGTAATGCCCCCAGAAGTGTTCATGGGGAAGTATGATAGGAACCACCTATCCTTCCCAGGAGGATCGCTCATTCTAGGGTAATACTATGCACATATTTTTAATTGAATGCTCTACTCTATATACAGGAACAGTACTAAATTGAAATTTTCAAGAATACCGGAAGAGATCAAGGTCTCAATAGGTGCTTTCCCAGTTGAACTTGATATCTGTATTCATATCGTTCCTTAGATAGAAACTCGTGATTCTGTTGGCACCGGCTATTGCTTCCTTGATATCCTTTCCGCGATATAGGAATGCATAGAACCCCGCCCTAAACATATCGCCCGCTCCAAGAGAAGACGCGTGTGGAAGGTGCTCCGTTGGAATAAGCTCGTTCCTGAATATTGCACCCCTTCCACCGAGGGTAACTATGGTCTTTTCTGAATCGACTCTAGTAAGGGAGGAAAGATAGTTGAATTCCGCCTCGTTCAGTACCACCAGATCTGCCATCCGTATCGCTTCTGCAAGCATCTCTGGTTTCCATCTGTACTTTATCTCCTGTCCAGGGTCCAGAATCTTAACGCTACTGCTCCTGCGCATCAAATTGAGTATCCAGTCTGGATTGGACGTTGCGAAATGACAATACTTACTATCGATCTCGTAGTTCTTACCTGGACGACTCATCGGCCCCTGGTACATGAAGGCAATCTGATTCTCCTTCGAATCTGCAATGTAGCAAACTGGTCCCTCATCATCGCTGGTCTCGAGTGAAAGACTTATTCTGTCGTTCCGTAACTGGTTGAGCAAATCCTCTGGAAAATTCTTGGAGATTCTCGATATAAGATTAACAGGAGTACCGAGCGATGCGGCAAACCGAGCAATATTCGCACCCGTACCTCCTAGTTTCCTCACTATGCTTCTGATCTCCTCGCTCCCGAACGTCGGAATCTGATTGATATCGAAGATTATGTCTATGTTGGTGTGACCCACAACAGTCAGGAATGTCATTAAATTAAACTACCAACCGCGTCCCTGTATCTTCTCTGAATCTGCCATCTTCTCTACGTCCCTTCCCTTCATTCCGGGTAGTCCCTTGCTCATTTCCAAGAGCGTTGATGGATCGTCCCATGCTGCGGTAGCCTGTACCACTGCCGCTGCCATCTTCTCGGGTTTGGAACTCTTGAATATACCGCTTCCAACAAAAACGCCGTCCACCCCATGTTCCATCATAAGGACGGCATCTGCAGGTGAAGCAACTCCGCCAGCAGCAAAATTAACTACTGGTAGTCTCTTTGCCTTCTTTACCTCTTTCAGAACTTCGTGTAATCCAGATTTGATTTCTCCATATGTATAACTGCCGAAAATTACGTCGCCGTCGTTCACCATTTCCCTTCCATAGAGTGTTCTCCTCGTCTCCCTGGTCAGGTTTTCGTAGCTCTTCGAGATGTTCGTAGTTATTTCCCACAGCTCGTTCTCGTCAGCTAGGAGCACTTCTTGTATGCCCTGATTGACCATTCTTACGTGCCTCACTGCTTCGATGATGTCTCCCGTACCAGCTTCTCCCTTTGTTCTTATCATAGCTGCTCCCTCCCATATCCGCCTAACGGCCTCCCCGAGATTCCTGGCACCGCAGACGAACGGGATGGATATTTCTTTCTTGTTAACGTGGAAAAATGGGTCTGCTGGTGTAAGAAC
>JACWAC010000010.1 GCA_014874235.1 Thermoplasmatales archaeon | reverse complement strand
ACCTGGTGGTGGTTGGAGCATTTGGCGGTCAGGGCAGGAGAAGTGGTGGGTACGGTGCCCTCCTGATGGCTGCTTACTCCAAGGAAGAAGACAAGTTCAAGACGATCTGCAAATTGGGATCGGGTTTTTCAGACGAACAACTGGAAAACCTTCCGAGGATGCTGAAACCCTACCTAATCAAGAAGAAGGATGCACGAGTGGAGAGCACCATAGATGCGGACTTCTGGTTCACCCCATCACTTATGCTTGAAGTTAAGGGTGCCGAGATTACCCTTTCCCCAACACACACCTGTTGCATGAACGTAGTGAAGAAGGGCGCTGGACTAGCAATAAGGTTCCCGAGATTTACTGGAAGGTGGAGAACAGACAAAAAGGTAGATGAGGCCACAAATGAGGGGGAGATCATGGAAATATACCACTCCCAGAGGAAGAAGATTCTTGCCGACAATCCTTAAATTTTTATGTCACACGGATATCTGCCTCGATGGCCTCCATTTCAACGAGGATAGGCAACTTTACACTCGAAAACCCTGTAATTCTGGCAAGTGGAATACTGGATGAAACGTCGGGATCAATTCTGCGATCTTTGAAATCTGGTGCTGGAGCCGCGGTCACAAAATCCATCGGTACGGAAGAGAGAAGAGGGTATCAGACTCCTGTGATCTCCGAGATCAGCACAGGCTTGTTGAATGCCGTTGGGCTATCCAACCCGGGGATAGACAACTTTGTGGAAGAGTACAAGGGTTTCCCGGAGAAGAAGAGGACGATCGTATCAATCTTTGGGGGGAACACGGAAGAATTCGTGGCACTTGCGAAAAGAGTTGAGGGTGCCAAATTCGACAAGGTAGAACTGAATCTTTCCTGTCCTCACGTCAGGGGAGTAGGTTCTGAGGTAGGTCAAGACTTGGACATGGTGGAAGAGATCATTGCGGAGATTAAGGGAGGTACTAACCTTCAAGTGTGGGCCAAACTCACTCCCAATGTGACTGATGTCGTGGCTCTTGCGAAGGCCGCCGAAAAGGCAGATGCATATGTCCTGATCAATACGGTAAGGGCCATAGGAGTCGAAATCTACTCCAGAAAATTCGCTTTGGCGAACATCGTTGGCGGCTATTCGGGACCTGGGATCAAACCCGTTGCGTTAAGGGCAGTCTATGACGTCTACAAGGAAACAAGAAAGGATATTGTTGGCGTGGGGGGGATTACCACCTGGGAAGATGCGATCGAGTTCTTCCTCTTGGGTGCGAAAGCCGTCCAGGTTGGGACGGCTCTGCTCTACGAAGATTACCCAATATATTCCAGGATCAACCTCGGAATCGCAAATTATCTTGAAAGTGAAAAATTTGCGAAACTAGGAGACATAGTGGGGGTGATGGTATAGGATGGAACACTCCAGAGTCATAGACATGGTTAAGGAAAACAAGGACGTCTTTACTCTAAAGTTCGATTCAACTCTGACCGCCCGACCCGGACAGTTCTTGATGATCTGGGTACCGGGAGGAAGGGAAATTCCCATGTCACTCTCAAATCTTTCGAGCCCTCCATCAATCACTTTCAGGACGTTTGGAGAAACAACAAAAACGCTCTCCCAGTTAAAGATAGGAGACAGGTTTTACTTCAGGGGTCCGTACGGCAATTCTTATCCGGTTCCATCCGGAAAAGTGGCGTATGTTGCGGGTGGTACAGGACTGGCTTCGTTGAATTCCATGATACTCACTTACAGCGGAGATGTTTTCGTTGGAGCCAGAACGAAGGAAGATCTGTTTCTCTTAGGCGATGGTTACCATATCGCCACCGATGATGGGTCTTTGGGTTTCAAGGGAACTGTCATCGACATGTTCGCACCTCACGTTAACGAATACGATTATGTTTTTGTTTGCGGTCCGGAACCTATGGTCAAGGCACTTTTGGACAGAGTGAAAGGAAATGCAAGGTCGAAAATCTACATCTCCCTTGAGAGATTGATGAAGTGTGGGGTGGGAATTTGCGACAGCTGCAGCATCAACGGATTCAGGGTCTGCAAGGATGGAACGATCTTCAGCATGGAAGAAGTCCTCAGGATGACCGAATTTGGCGTCTATAAGAGAACCGAATCGGGCAAGATAGAATTCTTCACGAACGGTAAAAGGTGATCGTCTGATCTTTCAGACAGACTTCTCGTACGTCTCGATCATTCTCTTAATTGTCCTGTTGTATGCAGGATTTGAAGATTTCAAAAAGAGGAAAATAACTACAGTTGCTTTCCTCGCATTAGATATAGCCCTTTTCTTTCTCTATATTTTCTCAGATTTCTGGATCTCCCTATTTCTGGTACCGGTAATTGCTGAATTCTTTTTTAAGAAGTATTCTATCGTAACTTATGTCATACTCGCAGTGCCTCTCTTTCCAAATTTTTCAGTGGTTACAGTATCTCTGGCGTACTCTTTACTTCTGATCAGGTTGTTCAGGGTCGCAGTCAAGAACTTCGGAGGAGGTGATGTGAAGGCGCTACAGACCATAGCTGTGGCCATACCACTCTATCCTCATCTGCCCCTGTTAGACTCTCTCTTTCCTCCTGTCCTGGCGGTTACTCTGATAGCAAGTTTATTGGGCACATTTGCTTCCTTCGCTAAGAGTCATAATTCTGTCAAAACTGGTTCGATTAGAACGTTCTCTCCAACTCCGACTCCAGAAATGCAGGAAACTGATAAGTTTTGGATAAATGGGCAAAATAAGATTTATAAAATTCCATTTGTGACTTTTATAGCTGCCGGATTCACTTTACTCCTTATCCTTTCATTACTCCGATTGGTCTGAGTTTAGCAACTATCTTTGAGAGCCCAGCGCATTCAACGGACTTCACTACCTGATCCACATCCTTGTAGGCGAGTGGGGCTTCCTCTTGAAGGACGTACTTCGTTGCAGCCTTGACATATATTCCCTTGCTCTCGAGACTTGAGCTTACTCCCTGAGCTGTATATTGCTTCACAGCCCTAGTTCTGCTCATTACTCTACCCGAGCCATGACAGGTCGAACCAAACGTCTCTTCCAGTGCTCTGGGTGTTCCTATCAGAACATATGATGCTGTTCCCATCGTGCCGGGAATCAATATGGGATGACCAGTTTCCCGAAACACAGGTGACAACTCCTTCTTTCCAGCAGGAAAGGCTCTTGTGGCCCCCTTCCTATGGACGATCAATTTCCGTTCTTTGCCGTCAACGATGTGTTCTTCCACCTTGGCAATGTTGTGAGATATATCATACACAATATTCATTTCCATATCCTCTGGTTCTCTCTTGAAAACTGACTTGAAACTTTCCCTGATCCAGTGCGTGATGACCTGTCTGTTCGAAAAGCTGAAGTTCGCAGCTGCTCCCATGGCACCTATGTAGTCCTGAGCTTCCTTGGAATTGAATGGTACATATGCAAGTTGTCTATCTGGTGCAGATAACTTATACTTCTTCATCGCTTCTTCCACTATCTCGAGATAATCCGTGGCAACCTGGTGACCAAACCCCCTGGATCCAGTATGGATCATCACAGTTACCTGGCCCTCAAAATTCAGTCCGAATCTTCTTGCAGTTTCAATATCGTAAATCTTGTCCACGACCTGAACTTCAAGAAAATGATTTCCCGCGCCCAGCGAACCGAGCTGTGGGAAGCCCCTCTCCCGTGCTTTTTGCGATACCTTGCTTCTATCCGCAAAATGGATGGACCCATTCTCCTCTATTCTTTCGCCGTCTGTAGTCCAACCGTACCCTTCTTTTACTATCGCACTGACTCCTTCCGCGAGGACGTCTTCCATCTTGCTGGGACTCAGGTGCAATTTTCCCGCCCTGCCAACTCCGGATGGAACACTCTTGAATATCTCGTCGACAACATTTCGAATCTTAGGGAGAACTTGGCTTTGACTTAGATTCGAAGAAATGAGCTTTACAGAGCATCCAATATCATAACCCACAGCTCCGGGGCTTATGATTCCATCGTCCAAATCAAATGCAGCGACTCCTCCTATAGGAAACCCATATCCGAGATGGATATCTGGCATTGCAATCGATGCGCGAACAATTCCGGGCAATCTTGCTACGTTGACTACCTGATTGAGGGACTCATCGTTCTCGATTCCTTTTATCAGTTCTTTGTTTGAGTAAATAATTCCAGGGACTGACATCCCCTTCGTCTTGTCCAGAGGAATTTCGTACTTACATGGACCAATCTCTCGGAGAGGATAAGACACAGTCCTTTAACATGCAGTCGACTATAATGATTACCACTTGACGTCGCAAGAGTTAAGAAACTGCGATTTCATTAACTGTCAGATTGAAAGCAATCATATTCGTAAAACCGAGTGAAAGGTTGCCAGGAAAGCATTTCATGAAAGTATGCGGTGAGCCAATGCTCGGTCGAATATGCAAAACTATGGAAGGATCGCGTCTATTTGACGATGTGATTGTATATTCCAAATATCAAGAACTGACGCTTGAAGGGTGCACGATTGTAAAGGACCCTACTAAAGGAACTCTTATCGATTCGCTAGTCGAGTCGATCACGAAGTTTGGGGAGTTTCTAGCGGTGGGTGGGGATTTGCCATTGCTTGACCATGCAATCCTCTCTGATTTTGTTTCGAAGTACGATGGTGCCCCGCTGGCAGCTGTCGATTCAGAAGGAACTGTTGAACCCTTGTTTGCAATCTATAACAGACAAATTTACGAGAGCATCCTCGAATATTCCAGACGGAGCAAACAAATATACACCTTCGTTCAACGAGAGTTCAATTTGCTTCAGATGACCCAATCCCAGAGCTACAAGCTGTTTAATGTCAATACAAAAGATGATTTTGAGAGGGCGATCAAGCTTGTGAACTGCTCCCATTCCTGACCTCATCGAGCATAATTGTTTATAGCGTCAAGCAATTGAGTAAGAGTGTCTGTTCTAACCGTATGTCCATACTGTGGGACAGGATGCCAGTTAATTGTGAATGATCCGGGTACAGGAGAGAGGGTGATAGGTTATTCCAAGTCACCTGTAAATCATGGCAAATTGTGTATCAAGGGATACTCTGGCCTCTCATATAATTTCTCAAGGGAAAGACTGAAGCATCCACTGATCAAGAAAAATGGAGAGTTTTTGAGAGTTTCTTGGGAAGAGGCACTAAATGCAACCTCAACCAGGTTGCTTGAAATTATCCGGAAATTTGGACCAGACTCTGTCGCTTTCCAATCTTCTGCCAAATGCACGAACGAGGAGAACTATCTGATGCAGAAAATAGCCAGAATGATCGGGACAAACAACATAGATCACTGCGCCAGAAGCTGTCACAGCCCGACTGCCACAGGACTGATAACCACGCTTGGTGCAGGAGCTGCTACTGGTTCCATTAAGAGTTTGGAGGAATCTAAGACATACTTCGTCATAGGTTCCAACACGACTGAGCAACACCCGATAATTGGGACTGCTGTGGTGAGTGGAAGAAAGAATGGAAAGAATCTCGTGGTAGCCGACCCCAGAAAGGTCCAGTTGGCAGAGATAGCTTCAATCCACCTTCAGTTCAATCCCGGAACTGACGTAGCGTTGTTGAATTCCATAATGTTTGTGATCCTGGAGGAACATCTTGAAGACGTTGAATTTATCAAAGGTAGAACTCAGGGGTTTGCTGAATTCAAGAAAGAGATTGAAAAGTACGCCCCAGAGATTACAGAAGGCATTACCGGGGTCAAGCCGGATGCAATACGAGAAACCGCCAGGCTCATCGCTAAAGGAAAGCCCACCTCGATACTGTACGCGATGGGTATAACGCAACACATTCACGGAACAGAAAATGTAATGTCAATATCCAATTTGGCGCTCCTTACAGGTAATGTGGGCGTAAGGGGAGCAGGCATATTCCCTTTGAGGGGACAAAACAACGTACAGGGATCGTCCGACATGGGAGCTCTTTCTGAATGGTACCCCGGGTACGTTCCGGTTGATTCACCAAAGGTTGGATATCTGGAAGACCTGTGGAAAAGAGTCCTTCCGAGGAAAAAGGGACTCTCACTCTCAGAAATGTTTGACGCCGCTGCGGATGGAAGCTTGAAGGCAATCTACGTAATGGGAGAGAACCCACTTGTCACTGAAGCTGCAATCAGCGACGTTGAAAGGGGTGTGGATAATCTTGATCTGTTCATCGTCCAGGACATATTCATGACTCTTACCGCAGGGATGGCTGATATTGTTCTCCCTGCTTCGACCTCTCTCGAAAAGGAGGGGACATTTACCAACACCGAAAGGCGAATACAGAAAGTCAACAAGGTGTATGAAAGCCCTGGCGAGGCAAGACCTGACTGGTGGATCCTGAATGAAGTTGGAAGGAGAGTGGCGGGGATGTCAAACTATGGCTCGCCGGAGGAAATTTTTGAGGAGATAGGCAGGTCAGTTCCCAGTTATTCGGGTGCCACATACGATAACATCTACCCGATTGGGAAGCAGTGGCCGATCAATTCCGACTACCCAAACGGGACCGAAATCCTTCACGCTAAATCGTTCCCCATTGGAAGAGGGAAATTCGTCCCGGTTAGATACGGACCAGCTGCAGAGACGGTAAGTGAAGAGTACAATCTGATCATGACTACTGGCAGGAACTACTTTCACTACCACTCAGGCACTATGAGTAGAAGGGCGGATTTATTATCCAGAGAGTCTCCGGAGCCCTATGTGGAAATAAGTGCAGAAGACGCCAGACTACTGGGTATCAAAAATTCACAGACGGTCACTATCGAATCGAGGCACGGCTCCATCGAGACCAAGGCAAGGATTACTGATAAGGTCCCGAAGGGGGTTGTGTTCGTGCCATTCCATTATGACGAATCCCGGGTCAATAGACTGGTGGGTAAGGCACTGGATCCACTGTCCAAGATTCCAGAATTCAAGGTCGTAGCTGTGAGGTTGTTGGTTTGAACTATCTACTGACTCACAGTGAGATGAGTGAGGCCTTCATAGCAATCTCAAAAGACTTCGAAATGTTCGGATCTGTCGAGCGAGAGGGAGAGATCATATTCGACAGAGTGGGAGAATTCGATGAGATATCCGAAGGAAGATCAAGATATGCCCCAAAGGAGTTCCTCATGCAGAGGAACGAAAACGTTCTGTTGCTGAAGCAACAGGAGAAGAAAGCTGTCTTTGGGGTGATGAGCTGCGACCTCAAGGGTTTTTATTTGATGGATAAACAGGTTCTTGGCAAGGACCCATTTTACACGGAACGCAGGAAGAATACACTCTTTGCCAATTTTGTCTGCAACGAACCGTGCGAGGGGGGTTTCTGCACGTCGTTTGGCGGACCGGTTCTTGAAGAATATGACGTGCAGGCACTCAGGTCAGGTGAGAAATACCACTTGCTTGTTTCGGAAAAGTACGACAAGTACTTCCGAAATTATGAAAGGGAAGACGGTGCATTCTTCTCTAAGTTTAAACTGGAATTCGGATCCAAGATGGAGGCTCTGCAGGTCGATGGAGTAGAAAACAGGATAACTTGGAACTCCGGTCTGTGGAAGGAATTCGCATCGAGATGCATATCGTGTGGCGCGTGCAACTTTTCGTGTCCCACCTGCTACTGTTTCGATCTTTATGACGATGGAGATGAAAGGAAGAGAGAGTGGGATTCCTGTATTCTTTCCGGTTTCACTTCTTCATCGGCTGGAAACAATAGGAAGGATCTGGACGAGAGGTTGCGCCAGAGGTTTTATCACAAGTTCGTCTACTTCAAGAAGTCTAAAGATGAATACCTGTGCACGGGTTGCAACAGGTGTGTAGAGGATTGCCCAGTTGGAATTGACATCAAGGAGGTGATAAATCATAATTACTCAGGAGAATGAATATCTTCCTCAATATCTCAAGATTTCAGAAATGGTAGTGGAAACACGCGACGTTTACACAATAAGGTTGAGTGCTATCAACGAAGGTAGATCGGGCCAGTTCTACATGATTTCTGTTCCCGGGGTCGGCGAGGCCCCGATATCAGTTGCCTCCGGGTTCGGGAGAAAGATCGAGTTCACCATAAGGGACATTGGTTCGGTGACCGCAAGGATAAGGCATTCGGAAACGGTAGGAATAAGGGGCCCCTATGGGAACGGGTGGCCCTGGACGGATTACGATAAAATTATTGCAGTGGCGGGTGGGATAGGATTTCCGCCTGTGAGGTCCTTGTTGGAAGAGATGGTCGATTTAGGCAGAGGGAAGGACCTGGAGGTTCTCTATGGAGCAAGGTCACCCTCCGATCTGGTGTACAAGAAGATGCTCGAAGACTGGGGAAATACCTTGGATGTACACATCACCGTAGACAGGGTGGATTCGGGTTGGAAGGGGAAAGTGGGTTTCGTTCCCTCACTCCTTGAGGATACGCACCTAGGCAAGGAAGCGGCAGTTTTCATAATAGGACCGCCGCTTATGATGATGAATACGGTAAAGGAAGCTCTGAGATTGGGCTTTAGTGAGGACAGAATGTATCTATCTCTCGAGAGGAGGATGGAATGTGGGATCGGCGTGTGTGGCCACTGCAATGTTGGCGAGTTCTATGTGTGTGAGGACGGACCAATTTTCCCCTATAGTAAAGTCAAAGAATCTCCGGAACTATTTCTTTAGCTCTCTATTCCTAACTCAGCGAGCACCCTGTCTGTGGGTCTTCCATCCGGCAGGATCCCGACCTCCTCCAGGTATTCTTTCCTTAGAGTCTTGTAATCGACCGTAACTCCCTGGGTCGGACCGTCTTGGAGCTTGGGATTTCCTATTATTCTTCCCGGCCCCTCAACACTCCAGGCGTTTATTCCGGCCTTGTAGTTGAAAAGGTACCTTGCGACCTGTATCCTTTTCCCTGCCTCCATCAGTTCTTCCGAAGTCATGTCCCACCCCATTATGGCCTTAAAGACCTTCAGATAGGGATAGCTGTTTGGCCATACAGCGGTGGAGAATTGACACATTCCGGTTGAGTTCATTATTTGCATTCCGTACACGGACAGTGCCTGCATCTTCCCCTTTCCAGTGTAATCGTATCTCTCGATCTTGTTGCCTGACCATCCGCTATAATCAAATGGGAGAGTGAGTTTTCCTCCCTCATCAAATCCTATTCCTCCGGCGGTGTGTCTTCCCGGTGTTGGATCGGTAAGGTAGGTTGTGGCAAGACTTGGCATGAGTTTTGGATCGTGCATTGGAAGGTCTTGTCCGTGGACGTGCATTGCAAATTCTATGCTTCCCTTTCCGATAGTTTGAGATGCCTTTGCAGCTCCATCGCCGAGCACAGATCCTATTCCGTCCCCTTTGGCTATCAGCTTAATCAGGTTTATCATGGCGTCTCCATCCCCGAAGCCAATCTTGAACCCGATGTCCTTTTCTGTCAGTATCCCTCTTTCGAAGCATTCATTTGCAAAGGCGATTACTGCACCAGTTGATATAATGTCCAGCCCCTCTCTGTTGCACATCTCGAATGCCATCGCCATTGCGTCCAGATCAGAGACAAGGTTCAGACCACCAAATGCTCCCGTTCCCTCATACTCAAGCCTGTGACCCTCCAAGGGACCGTACTTCGTGTTCCTCTTGACGTGACCTCCACATGCAAGCGTGCACTGTGCACACCCGTAAGACCTTATCTTGTCCTTTGCTATCTCTCTTCCGCTTATCTTAGCCGCATTATCTTCCCCGTAATCTACAAGGCCAACGCCACTCCAGTTCTTGATAGGGGTATCTCCGTTCAGGTGTCCCCCCTCCGTTATGTCCGTAGTTCCGTACAGCTGCCAGGGTCTGACCAGCTCAATGTTCTTCGCAAACTGTATCTGTATGTCCCTGTTGGTAAGTCTGAGCATTTCGCTATCGAACGGGTCGACCTTCTTAGTACCTCTTGTTATTATTCCCTTCAGATTCTTCGAACCCATGACCGCACCAAGTCCAGAACGTCCTGCTGCCCTCCCGTAGTCGTTCATTATAGAGGCAAGCAGCATCTTCTTTTCACCCGGTACACCTATGACCAGAGCCTGTCCCCTTGGTTCGACTTTCTTAAGGTAGTCCTCCGCTTCATACGCATTCTTACCCCAGATTTCCGAAGCATCCTCCAGTGAATACTTACCATCGACCAATTTGAGATATACGGGTCTTGTAGATATTCCCCGGAAGAATACCGCGTCAAATCCCGCATTCTTCAATTCCGGTCCAAATTTGCCTCCACAGTTGGCGTCCCCCCACGTTCCGGTGTAGGGTGATTTCGCAACTACCTCAAACCGTCCTCCTAGCGGGACAGAATGACTATTGAAGATCCCCGTCATCACTCCAAAAATATTGTCAGGACCAAGAGCGTCTTCCTTCCCCTTCATCTCCCTGTTCAGGATGTAAACGCCAAGACCGTAACCGGTCAGGTATTTCCTGTATATCTCTTCCGGTATCTGTTCCTCTTTAAAACTGGAATCACTTAGATTGACCCAGAGTACCTTTCCATTAACTCCAAACACAAACTTGTGATGATAAATTCAATATATTTAATTTACCAGTGGACATCACTTCTAGTCGGTTATTATAACTAAATTCGATCTCAATCCACCGTTCAAGATATATAATGCGTAATATTTCTCATAAGATGCAAAATCGACTTATTGTTGTTCTGACGGTCGTTATGTTGGTGGTCGGAATAGGAATAGGATTTACCGTGGGATACTATGCTTCGCACCCTGCTGGAAGCCCTAACCAAAAACTTGTAGTCTATGCTGCAGGCTCGACAAAATATGTGCTTGGAGACCAATTTAGTCCGGCCTTCAAGAATCTGACTGGAATCTCTTCAGGTATCACTTTTGGAGGATCAGTCTCGGATGCAGTAACAATAAAGACCGGCGTAGCTTCCGATATCTTTGTTTCTGCTGCTGCGGGGGTTATTTCACAATACCTGATCCCCAACTATACGAAGTGGATGGTAATATTTGCGACGAACGAGATGGCTATAACTTGGAACAATAGTGCCTACGCAATTACCGGCCCATACTGGTTTGAGAACCTATCGAAACCGGGAGTCATAGTTGCGGTATCCAACGCGAGTCTGGACCCAAGTGGATTTCAGGCAATTGAGACCATTAAACTCGCTGGAATACTCTACACAGAGTGGAACAACTCCTACGTGAAGGAAGCATTCAACAATGATTATGCTCAATTCCACAGGTACAATCAGGCATGGAACACCTGGTTTAACGTGACGTTACCCAGTGAGAAAGCCGGACCTGGATATCCCGTTAACGATTCTATGGCGCTCTACGATCAGCTCTTCCTCTACAAATGGACTACTTCCCCTCAGCAACTAGTCCTATCAACGGTCGAGATTGACTTGAACGGCTACCTTGACACCGGGGCAGCCAACTACGCTTTGACTTACAAGTCACAGGCACTGAACCAACAGCTCCAATACTACAAGAATGGAAGTGGTGGGAATGGCCTGAGTACGTGGATCAACCTGGGAAGCATCGACCCCAACCACGTGACGTTCTACTCTCAAGTCAACACCACCGGACCGAAAGAGAGCGATATAGGGAATTATGCAGGATCACCCATTCTCTATGCGGCCACAATTCTGAGTGATTCCAAGAACGTTGGAGAAGCACAGCAGTTCATATATTACCTCATAAGCAGCCTTGGAACTTCAACTCTCAAAGCATCTGACTTTGATCCCATAGCAGTGCCATTTGTGTATTCTTCCAATTCTGAGGCTCCATCTTTTCTAGCCGGGCTGACGCAGCAGGTACCTGCCTATATTCCTCCGTCCTCATATGAGCAGGTATGAAGAGAGGCAGGTCTCTTTACTACCTCTTCGTACCTTTTTTTGTTGTTTACATACTCTTCATTTTGACACCCATCTTCAGAACGCTTACTTATGAAAGTTTCTCGTACATCATCAAGGACGCATCTTCAGGAATTTGGCAAAGCATCTATTACACCTACGCCCTCGCTCTGGTAGTTGCACTCCTGGCCATTGGATTCTCTATACCTTACGTATATCTAGTATCTCGAAACGAGAATGCCGGAATCAAGGTCGTCGATAGTCTGGTTGAACTCCCAATTATGATACCTCACACGGTGGTCGGACTGATGATGCTGATTACCCTGGAACCATCAATGCCTCTAGGAAAGCTTATATCACGGGTGTACCCTGGATACCAGTTTTTGGACACATTCCTCGCAGTTGTCATTACCCTGTTCTTCCTGTCATCTGCCTATACAATCAGAGCTGTGCAGATTTCGTATTCCAACGACGTCATGAAGTACGAGGACATAGGTAGAACACTCGGTATGAGCCCACTAAAGAGCTATTTCATCATTGCGCTTCCCATGATGAGCAGGGCGATGCTTCGTGGCCTGATCCTTTCCTGGGCCAGGTCTATATCGGAAGTTGGGAGCCTCCTGATTGTTGCATACTACATTCTACCGAACATAGTCAATGTCGCTGGAGTCTTCATATATTCACAGTTTCAATCTGGCAATCTTTCAGGAGCAGTAGCCTCCTCCTCGATCCTGATATTTACCGGATTCGTGGCACTTCTTGCATTCAAACTCCTGGAGAGAGGGAAATGATAACCTTCAGGGAATTCAGCGTGATGAGGGAAGGCTTCAGATTGGAGATACCCGATCTCAGACTTTCTGGAGGGAGGAACTTTGTTGTGGGAAGGAACGGCTCAGGGAAATCCACGCTGCTCCACTCGATCGCAGGGCTGATTAAAGGGAAGGGAATAATAGAGATCAATGGAGTGAACATAAACGACCTTCCACCAGAAGATAGGAAAGTTGGACTGATACCTCAGGATCTTCTGCTGTTTGGGAGATTGAGCGTTGAAAACAATCTTAAGGCATCAGTGAAATATGCACACGGAAACTTGGACATCTACAGGGAGATAGTTGAAGAGCTGCACATCAAGTCCTTGTTGCCAAGGAAGGCGAGTGAGATCTCGATTGGACAGGCGCAGAAGGTAGCCATAGCAAGGGCGCTGATATCCGAACCGTCTCTGCTGTTGATGGACGAACCGTTTTCCTTTCAGGACGAGATCTCAAGGTTAGGGATGATCAGCATCATCGACGAATATTCCAAGAGGTATGGATTTGAGTACCTGTATGCGACCCATAATTCGAGAGATCTAGATAACGGCTTTTCCAATCTCGTATCATTGGACAGCGGGGAGGTTGTTGAGGCCGTAGATTCATTCAACGGGATCCAGCATTTCAGGACGTTTTCACTGCTGGACTACAGGAACCTCATATCTAATGAAGGTCATTATTACTTGCTCGGCGACGAATCGCTCGATTTCAATGATCAGAGCGGAAACCAGTACGAAATTGTAGGAAACGATTCGAAGCGATACATAAGATTCAAGCTCGGAGGAGAATTCTTCTTTGCATCTCCGTCCAAGGAAATCAATGGCAAGTTTGTGAAGATTGATCTGTCCAAAGCGAAGGAAATATTGTACTAGCAAGTATTTTAGGGATTGTACTGATTATATTCTATGGAACTAAAATCGTTCATCGGCCTGGATGAAGCGATTAGAAAGGGTATGAAGTACAAACCTAGATACAAATCGGAGAGAGTTTCTGTTTCGGCTGCAGTTGGACGGTATTCTGCAGAAGACGTTGTATCTCCTTCAGACTTTCCACGTTTTGACAGGAGTGCGATGGACGGTTATGCTCTAAGATCGGAAGATACAATATCGTCGAGCAAGACCAACCCCTCGATTTTTAGACTGAAAGGCAAACTCTTTCCTTCTTCTTCAGAGGCGTTAGAAGTCGAGAAGGGAGAGGCTGTCAAAATCATGACTGGATCGATGATTCCCAATGGAACGGATTCAGTGGTTATGTTGGAAGATTCTTCAGAAAAGGGAAACGAACTCAGGGTCTATGTTCCTGTAAGAAAATTTCAAAATGTGAGTAGAAGGGGGGAAGATATAAGGAAAGGGTTCCGCATCCTCGGTAGGGGAGAATTGGTAGAACCACCACACGTCGCAGCCCTGTTGGAATGCGGGATCGAAGAAGTTAACGTTCTTTCCATCTCTATTGGGATTTTTTCAACTGGTGACGAACTGGTTTCCGGTACCGTGAGGAATTCTACCCAACCATTTATTCAGGCCTACTTCCGTAAGAAGGGATTTGAAACTGTGGGATACGGCGTGGTCAGCGACAATGAAGAATTGATTGAAAAGGCGTTGAATAGAGTGGAGGAGGACTTAATAATTGTCACGGGCGGGACAGGTCCTGGAGAGATGGATCTACTTCCAGCTGTGATAGAAAGGAAGGGAAGGTTTGTGTTTAGGGGGTTGAGGATAAGGCCTGGAAGGACGACATCGTTCGGATTTTACAACAGAAAACCCGTATTCATGGTATCTGGGCTTCCTGTGGCTGCGTTGATTGCCTCAGAAAATGTCATACTCAAGTTAATCTGCGAATGGTATAAATTGATACAGGAAACAAAGGAGTTCAGAACTGGTATACTTGCAAGGAGTATCGTTAACACTCTTGGATTCAGAAGTTTTGTGAGAGTAAAGACTGAAGGTAGTGGCGAATTGACGAGGGTTATACCAACCAGGGTTACCGGGTCTGGAGTAATATACTCCCTGATAGATGCAGATGGTATTCTGGTCATCGACGAAAATTCAGAAGGAATAGAAGAGGGAGAGACGGTCAGGATTGAGGTTCTACGGTGGTGAGAATGGCAAAAGTCTTCCACATTTTAATGACACCGGAGAAAGCCCAGGAAATCTTGACCTCCCGGTTTAGAAAACTTATAAGAATGGAATCCGTAGATATTTCCGATGCTGCTGGCAGAGTTTCCGCAGATGATGTTTACTCGCTACAGGATGTCCCTCCCTTCGATAGGTCCGAAGTCGACGGGTATGCGGTATATCACAAGTCGGTAGTCGGTTCTGAAGAGGACTTACCAAAAGAGCTAGAAGTAGTTGGCGAAATTGAAATTGGAAGTAACCCAAAAGTAGAGATCGGGGAAGGCGAGACTGTCTACATCTCTACTGGATCTGTAATACCCAGGGGAGCAGATGCTGTTGTGATGGTGGAATACACCTCTAGAACACAAAACATAGTCAAGGTTTTTAAGTCAGTATCTCCGGGAGAGAATATCGCCCATGCAGGATCCGATTTCTTCGTGAGTGAAGTTCTATTAAGGAAAGATGAGGTGGTAACTCCGGAGAGCATCGCCCTCTTGGCTTCTTCAGGTATTGGCAAAATTCTGGTCTATAAGAAAATGAGAATTGGAATTGTGTCGACAGGTAACGAACTCGTCATTCCAGGAAACGATATCGGAATTGGTCAGATCTACGATAGCAACGCGTACTATTTCAAATCGGCCCTCGATGGCACTGGATTAACAGACTGTAACAAGATGGGCATACTACCAGATGACAGATCTTCCATGGAAGATTTTATCCTAAAAAGTATTGACAAATTTGATATTATTGTTTCTTCTGGCTCTACATCTGCTGGATTTCATGATCTACTGTACAGGGTGATAGAGGACTTAGGAGGGAGGATGCTGTTTCATGGAATTTCAATCAAACCGGGAAAACCAACATTTGCTGCATCCTTAGGGAACTGCATCTTCTTGGGTATGCCGGGATTCCCTCTTTCCGCGGGTTCGATATTGAGGTATGTGGTGGTTCCAGCTATAAAGGCTGCATATAACCAAGTCAGAGAGGAGGAAAAACTGATGCCTCTTCCATTCCGGATTAACTCAGAAAAAGGAAAGGAGCTAGTACTGCCTGCAATAGTTGGCAGGAGCGGTCGTGCATATCCCATATTTGGAGAATCGGGATCTATCAGTAGGCTTGCCTACGCAGATGGCTTTATAGTTCTGCAGAGTAGCAAGAATTTTTACGACAGAGACGAAATGGTCCCCTTCCTTTCTCTGAATGTAAAGAAGAGAGAGATACTGTTCATTGGATCGAACGATCCTCTTATGGAAAGAGTGTTATTCGATGCTTCAAGGTCTCCCACCATAATCAATGCAGGTTCTTGGGGAGGAGTGGAGGCAATAAGGCTGGGTGAAGCTGACGTGAGCGGTATCCATTTGCTCCGGGAAGGAAAATACAACACCTTCCTGAAAAAAGAAGACGGGAATAGTAAATACGTCATGTTGAGAGGTTACTCCAGATCTCAGGGATTTGTATCGAGAAGTGGGATTTCGTCCTTTTCACAGGTCTTCGAGAGAAACTTGGTGTTCGTAAATAGAAACAAGGGTTCTGGTACGAGAGATCTGATCGAGAGCGAAATGGAGAGAGAACTCGGTTCCGATTTTGAAAAGGAAAAAATAAGAGGCTACTTCTGGGAAGCAAAGAGTCATGCTGCGGTGGCTAAGGCGATCCAACAGGGACGAGCCGATGCTGGAGTAT
>JACWAC010000077.1 GCA_014874235.1 Thermoplasmatales archaeon | reverse complement strand
TCTATACTCCACTTGTTTTTGTTGTTTGATGCTTGCATAAGTACCTCATTATTACTTAATATATAAAAATAACTCAACCGTCAACGCAAAACCAATCTATGTATTTTCCGAAAAATATAAAGTAATTAGTTGGTCACTTGATACCAACCTTTGTTGTCGCCTTTACCATCAGGAATATCACGAAGGCAATTATCAAAAAAGTTACAAGAGCTCCGAGGAAGTTTCCCACACCGAACGGTCCCGCGGTTATGTTCTGCCACTTTATGCCTGGAAGAACTAGGTCTATCACAGGCATAATGATGTACGTTACCAGAGACTGGACAAGGCCCCCAGATACAAGCCCAGAATAAAGGCTACGGCCATTCCCATCACCTTGTACTGTTCCAAGAACACCTTGAATTCCTTTACGAACCCCTTCGGAGCAGGAGGTGTTGGAGGTGAAGGTTTGGGCTCCAATAAAGTTCTGATCTTTCTCAATTCTTCAAGCATTTCACTCCCGTTACCAAGGCTATTGCTGAAAGTTTGGTCTGCGGTCATTTCATCATCACTATGGATAGAAAATTTAGGCTTCTTAAAAAACTTATGGAACGACGTCCCTGATCTATCTGTAACTGACTTTTAGATCGGGGTATTTCATCCTCTAAAGATAGGCCTTTTTGAAAGAAACATTGAGAGAGACAGAGGGGCTTTGGGCAAATTATCGAGTTGTTTCAGAATGTCCTTTGAAAGTTCATCGGCCGCCATTTCAGTCTGTCCGCTCTTACCTCTGATTCTTACAGCCAGTTTACCAGACTCCATTTCCCTGTCTCCAATGACGCACACATACGGGACCCAGTTCTGTTCCGCATTCCTGATCTTCTTGTTGAGAGATGCATCTGTGTCATCGACGTCTGCCCTGATGCCCTTCTCGCTCATCGATTGTGCCGCCTCAATGCACTTCTCAAGATGCCTGTCTGCAAGAGGAACAAGTCTCACCTGAGTCGGCGAAAGCCAGAGTGGAAGTGACGGCGTCCTGCCCTTCTTCTCCCCCTCCGCAGCCTGTTCCAGCAAAGCATAGATTACCCTCTCTATAGCACCGCTTGGGGAATCGTGAAGAATTATCGGGAATTGTCTGTTGCTGTTTGCATCGATGTATGTCATGTTGTACCTCTTCCCATTTTCGTGGTCCATCTGAACCGTGGAAAGTGCAGTTGCCTTTCCCATGGAGTCCACTATGTTGAATTCAAATTTAGGATCGAAGTACGCATACCTGAAATTCCACATCTCTATGAGAACGGGTTTACCGAAAGTCTTGACCAGATACTTTATGAACTCCGAATTCTCTTTCCAGAATTCTTCTGTCAACCTAAATGCAGCCTCATAGGATCCATGCTCTATACCTATGGAATCTAGAACGGACATGCAGAAGTCGAACTGTCTCTTGAATTCGTCCTTGGCCTGTTCTATATCGGCGCACATTGTGTGCATATCCGGCATAGTGAAAGCTCTCAGTCTCTTCAGTCCTGTCAATTCTCCGCTCAGTTCCCTCCTGAAGCTGTATCTTGTTATCTCATAGAATCTGAAAGGCAGCTGCTTATAGGATACTGTTGCATCGCTCATAAGGAGAAACTGTCCGAAGTCCGCAGAGAATCTGAGGAAGAATTCCTTGTCATCCGATTTTACTATGTAGTGCCTTGACGGGAATCTGTTAAGGTATTCTTTGAGTGCCGGATGGCCATAGTCGTACATTATGGGCGTCTCAACCTCGATCGCACCATAGGCAACGGTCCGGTCCGTCACATACCTCTCTAGTAGACTCTTCATCAATCTCCCGTTCGGATAGAATCTCATGTTTCCCTGGTCAGATCCTGGCTCGTAGTCAACCAGTTGCAGCTTTTGCATGAGCTTTATGTGTGGCGGAACCTGTTGATATGTTCTGACCTTCGTTATCTCATAATCAGCAAATTTCTTGAGATTCTCGTGGCCATCTCTCTTGAATTCTGACTTGGGAATCAGTTCCCCCTCTGGAGTGAGGATGTACCACGTGGACTTGACCTTCTCTTCCTGCTTGATCGCATCCGAAATCTCCTCCTTTCCCCCTTGCTTCTGTTGGCGAGAAGAGGTAGCAGTCACCGCAATTTCTTCGGAATAGCTCTTCAGCTGTTCGGCAAGCGGATGACCCTTTATCTCTATGCTCCATTTCTTGTTCCATCCAAATGGAGCCTTTATCGCATCACACCTTTCTGAAGCGATCTTGTGCATGTAGTCCAGGAGAGTCATTGCTTCCTTCGGAGGTTCGAGATTTCTGCTAAGGTGTGCGAACGGATAGATGAGCAGTAACCTCCTCTTCTGTTTCTTTAGGAAGCCCGTCGTTTCGTCTATCGCCCTTTCTGCAGTCGATTGATTGTCTCCCTTTTCTACCGAAACCAGCATCACAACGGCATCTTCCACCGTAAACTCTTTTTCCTCGCTCTTTTCGTACACACTTGCCTCAGGCTCCAACAACTCATAGTGCATTTTCTCAACGTCAAGCTGCAGTACTTTCATCTCTCCACCTAGACTTCAGTTGCCATGATTCAAAGGGATAAATAATCTTAGCCGGAGATGTTCTTGGATAACGAGGCATTCCTTCGCAGCAAACGTTCAGAGTCTCCACTGCGACTCTTTCTGGAACAATATGACATCTCCTGTATTGGCATTTATTTCGATCATAGCCTTGCTCGGTTTCCCACCAACGAGGTACTCTATGTTGTATCTCCACACCTCTCTCTCGTTCGTCTGATCTTTTTCCTGCTTAGCCATTGTTATATTGAAATCCTCTATATTGAATGCGAGCTTCATGTGATGTTTGATCTTTTCAACTCCCTGAGCAAAGTCCAGCATAACTGGATATCAATTACTATGCACCTATTCTCCTTTTCGATTTGAATTGGTACGGCAGAGGTCGCAGGTAACTTGATCAGGATAGTACTTGGAGATTTCGGCGATATCTTAGCCGTTCTTCAAAACATTAGGGTAAGTTAAAATACCCTTTTTTGTTGTATTTACCAATGTCAACGGACAATCTTTTTAATTCGGTAGATTCGATCGAGTTCTACGTCGGTTCGGCCAAACAGTGGGCCTACTTCCACGAGAAAGCAATGGGTTTCAGAATTATAGGTTATTCTGGACCTGAGACGGGAGTCAGGGATAGAATATCTTACCTGATGCAACAGGGAGAAGTGAAGTTGATTTTCACCGGATTCCTTTCGAGGGAATCTGAGATATCCAGGCACGTGGAATTGCACGGCGATGGAGTCAAGGACATAGCCATAGATGTTGACAACCTCGACGACACCCTCTCTTTCATCAGGGAAAATGGAGTGGTAAAACCAGGAGAAATCAAGAAGCTGAAGGGAGAGGGCGGAACCTTTGTCAGGTCGGAGCTGAATACTTACGGGGAGACTGTGCATTCCTTGCGGGATTACGGTGAATGGGATTCAGACCTTCTACCGGGATTCAGAGAAATCGAATCTCAAGAGAGGAATCTCGGAGTTAAGAAGATAGACCACGTAGTGGGAAATGTTGAAGTGAACAAGATGGACCCCTGGATAGACTACTATGTCAAGGGACTTGGGTTCACACACTTCTTGACATTCGACGATAAGGACATCAGCACCAAGTATTCCTCACTAAAAAGCAAGGTGGTTGAGTATGGTGGGAGGAAGATAGTATTTCCAATCAATGAACCAGCGCTCGGTCTTAAGAAGTCACAGATTCAGGAGTACCTGGATTATTACGAAACACCTGGAGTACAGCACATCGCACTCAAGACTGACAACATCATCGAGACTGTCAGAAAATTGAAGAGTAATGGGATACATTTCCTCGACACACCGGGAACGTACTACGACGAACTGGAGGACAGAGTTGGAAAGATAGATGAAGACATAGAAGTACTCAGGGAACTGAACATACTTGTTGACAGGGACCATGACGGGTACCTCCTCCAGATTTTCACTCAGCCGATAGGTGACAGGCCCACATTCTTTTACGAAGTGATACAACGGAAGGGTGCTACTTCCTTCGGAAAGGGGAATTTCAAAGCACTGTTCGAAAGCATAGAAAAGGAACAAGAGAAGAGAGGAAACCTCTGACTCATGAAGATAGCTCGAATGAACGTTGAAGGAAAGATCAGAACAGTCGTAATGAAGGGAGATGAATGTATCATGGTCGACGACTCTACCAACTTCTATGACCTTCCTGAAAGCAGTTTTACCGACCAGAAGCCGCTTCTATTGGCCATAAGCCCCAGGGACTATCTGGTTCCGTTACCCAAGGTCACTTCCATAAGGGATTTCTACACTTTCGAGGAACACGTGAGAAAGGCGCGGGCCAGAAGGGGGTTGGAGATGATTCCCGAATGGTATGAGGTTCCAGCATACTACTATTCAAGCACTTCCATGATTTATCCATCCGGATCTTCAGTCCCATATCCGGTTTTCACCTCCGAACTCGATTATGAGATGGAGGTTGCAGTTGTGATCGGCAAGGAAGGAATCAACATCAGGAGAGAAGATGCGCTTTCGCACATTCTGGGAATGATGCTTGCAAATGACTGGTCCGCAAGAGATCTTCAGAGAAGGGAAATGAAGATCGGACTCGGGCCTTCCAAATCAAAAGACTTTGCAACCAGCTTGGGACCATACCTCACCACCATCGATGAACTTGAGGATCTGAAGGAGTCCGATTACAGGTTCGATATCCCTGTCGAAGCGTACGTCAACGGTAAAAAATATTCTTCGGGGAACGTCAGAGACATGCACTGGTCATTTTCTGAACTTGTGGAGTATGCTTCCAAAGGGACAAGACTGAGGAAGGGAGACGTGATAATGTCTGGAACGGTCTCCACCGGATGTATTCTGGAACTCGGGTCAGAAGAATACGGTTGGCTCAAGAGGGGAGATGTGGTATCGATCAGGAGTCCGATACTTGGAGAACTGACTAACGAGGTTGTTTGAATGGTTTTTTATGTGAAACAGGGAAGGATGCCAAAGACTAGGCACACTTTTGAGAGCAGGGACGAGCTGTTTAGGGAGGAGCTTTTTGGGGAAGAAAGTTTCGAGGGCTCGTATTCGCTATTGTACCACAGAAATGAGCCCACAAGAATCGTATCGATACAGGAAGTGGAGAAGAGGGAACCACAGTTCAGCGTCCAGAAGATCCACAAACTGATCAACACAGACAACGTCAAGCGGGAGGGAGATTTCATCACCGGTAGGAAACAGCTTTTCGGCAACGATTCTCTTGTGATTTCAGTTTCGAAACCAGGTAGTCGATCGGTTCACCTCTTCAGACACGGAACCAGTGACCAACTCATTTTCGTGCACAAGGGAAATGGCACACTTAAGAGCATAATGGGCGACATAGAATTTGATGAAGGAGATTACATCTATGTTCCGAAGGGGACAACCTACACAATGGAACATTCCAAAGACTCGGATTTTCTGCTCATAGAATCCAAGGAAGACATCTCGATCCCACAGAGATACCTCAACAAGTACGGCCAGATAAAGGAGGGAGTTCCATACTACTCGAGGGACATCAGACCTCCTCTTTTGAAAGAGAAGAAATTTGGTAAAGGGAAGTACGAAGTGTATGTTGACTTTGGAGACAAGTATGTGGTCGAAACGAGGTATGATCACCCCTTCGACCTAGAGGGATGGGATGGATATCACTATCCCTTTGCTATCAGTGTTAAAGACATAATGCCTATAGTTGGCAAGATCCATCAGCCTCCAACAGTACACGAAACTTTTTCGTCTAAATCGTTCATGGTCGGGACGTTTCTTCCCAGAAAGTTCGATTTTCATGAAAGAGCAGTGCCGATTTCCTACTACCACAGCAACGTAGATACGGACGAATTCCTCTATTA
>JACWAC010000076.1 GCA_014874235.1 Thermoplasmatales archaeon | reverse complement strand
GTTATAATCCCTTAAGGTATTAATACCTTATCCAAATCGAAGATAACATACAAAACGCTGCTCTATTTTTCGATGGTAAGCCAAGTCATTTCAAAGATATTTCAAAAGTATCCTGATCTAAGAAGAAAAAAAAGCGAGGTAAAACAATAGAGAAGAAAATAAAGGCTAACAGAACGAATCCATTAGCTCCATCACATCGTTCAGTGGTTTTCCAGAAATCTCAATGGTTCCTACTTGTAGTACTTCTCTAGAGTCGCAGATCGGAGTATAAGTAAGGAAGTTTATCACATAAGTTTTATTTCCATCTTCTCCAAATTGAATTCTTGGAACGTTGGTTAACGAAAGATATAGATTTATATATCTATTGTTAATTCAATATAAATGAAGATACCATTAGCCAATCAACTCAAGAAGCGGTCGCAGGTGGAAATCTGCATGCTACAGGACGAACTGATTCGAATCGTATACAGTCTCTCCGATGAACCTGTTCTTCACGGAGGAACTTCGGTATGGAGGTGCTATTCTGGAAAAAGATTCTCAGAAGACCTTGACTTCTATTCCCATTCCTTTCTTAATAGACAAGAAACGTTCAAGAATATGATTAAATCTGCTGGTCTGTCCCTAACGAAACTCAAGGATACGGGAAATGTAGTTTTTTCACTAGTTTCGAATGGGAGGGTAGAGGTAAGGCTTGAGGTCAATCACGCGACTGAAGTTGATGGGATTCCCGTTAAATATGAACTTTCTGACGGAACGTATGCAGAGGTACAGTCGCTTTCTCCCAATCAATTGATACTCGAGAAGATATCGGCCTATACTGATAGAAGATTCATAAGAGACATATATGATATATACCACCTCTCTTCTGTTTCTGAAGACCTACCACCCATCAGAAAAGACCTTTCTGTTTTTCTGCAGAGAATCGAAAAACCAGTCGATGAAGATGTGTTGAAATCATTGGTTTTTGTAGGTAATCCACCCTCGTTTGAGAGGATCTTGACAGAGCTCAGGAGAATCACGAAATGAAGTACATGAAGGAATTTCGAGGTCACTTTTCCTCTAGACCTGCCTTCACGGCTAGGGAGGCAGACCTATTCCTGAGAAACAGGGGTAGTTCAAGCGGGTACCACAAACTCGTGATACACAATATGCTCTCCAGGAAAGAAATATATAGGATTACCAAGGGAAATTACACCTTTCATGAAGATGTTCAAATGGTAGGTTTTGGGTTTGAGCCTTTCTATTATGGTCTAGAGGATGCACTTTCCCTCAGAAACATGTGGGAACAAGAAACAAATCCCGTAGTGATTACGCCACACAAAGTCAGAATCGGATTGAGACAGTTTCAAGGGAGGAATTTCATCGTTAGAAGGATCGACAGAAGGATGTTCTTCGGGTATTCGTACATCCAGTACGGCGACTATTACATACCGGTTTCAGAAGCGGAGAAAACGTTCATTGATTTGATCTACTTCAATGTGGGTCTTTCCGGGGAACTAATCACAACCATTTTATCAAAGATTGACAAGAAGGTACTATACGGACTTCTAAAAGAGGTACCAACGTGGCTTACTGATCGAGTGAAAAAGATTGTTAACGAATTTAAATAATAGTACGGGCAGGCACTAACCAATTTATAACATTGCCTTACAACACTACTCTGTTGACCGCTCGCTTAAATCTCTCCGCCCATTCAACAAATGTTCCTACAAGTTCCAAATTTTGGACTATATCACAAAGTCTGAAGCAACGATTCATCTGGGTCCGCCGTCATTCGTGCTCCCATTTTGTGTAAAGCACAGATCCATAAATTCAGTTCAAATCCTGAAACAGTTGACATGGCAATTTAGAGTCCTACTGCTAAAGTCTTGATTTATGAAGTCGTCGGGAGTTTGAGGGAAGCGGTATAACCCACATGCTTCAGCTGTGGGATACACGAACTTCCCTCAACGGGCAACAACCTTATGTACAATTTTGTATTGACATAATTGCGATGTTAAGAGCCTACAGATACCGATTGTATCCTTCCGATGAACAGAAGGAAACTCTCTCAAGACATTTTGGTAACTGCAGGTTCATCTGGAACTACTTCCTTGACCTGAGGAATAGGATGTACGAGGAATCGGGCAAAGGCATGTCGTATAAGGAGATGTCGGCACAATTAAAGCTCCTGAAGAGGAAAGAGGGGTACGAATGGTTGGGGGAAGTTAATTCCCAGAGCCTTCAGCAGTCCCTTATGCATCTGGATACTGCGTTCCAGAGGTTCTTCAAGCACCTCGGCAACTACCCAACCTTCAAGAGGAAATCAAACCACCAGTCGTTTGTCGTCCCCCAGAGATTCAAGGTTAAGGGAAACAGGATTCACATTCCAAACGTCAACGGGGGAATAAGGATGTTCAGGCACAGGGAGTTCAACGGAACAGTCAGGAACATCACAATATCCCACAACCCTTCGGGTGAATACTACGCTTCCATTCTCGTTTTAGAGAAGGATGAGGCAGTAAACGAAATGCCCATATCCTTTCAATCTACGGTGGGCCTGGACGTGGGTCTCATTGGATTTGCTACGCTGTCAAACGGTCTTCAGATAGGTGCGCCGAAATATCTGACCAAATCGGAGAAGAAACTCAGGAGAGCGCAGAAAAGGCTATCGAGGAGGACGAAGGGGTCGAACAACAGGAGGAAGCAGAGAATAAAGGTTGCAAGGATGCATCAACACATCTCGGAGCAGAGAAAGGATTTCCAGAACAAGGTAACAGATGTCCTGACAAGAACGTATGATACCGTAGCGGTTGAAAGTTTGAATACCCAGGGCATGATGAAGAACCATCACCTCGCAGGATCGATTTCAGATGCGGGATGGTCTTCCTTCATATCGATGCTGAAAACCAAGGCATCGCAGAGGGGAAAGAGTGTGGTGGAGATAGGGAGATTCGAGCCGTCATCGAAGATGTGCTCGAGATGCGGTAGCGTGAAGCACCTGAAGCTGTCGGAGAGAATCTACCGTTGTGATGACTGTGGTTTAGTCATGGACAGGGACCTGAACGCTTCCGTGAACGTAAAGAAATTTGCGCTGATAAGGATGGCAGTACCCACGGACAGTGGGGAATTAACGCCTGTGGACAGAAGTGCCAATACCCTTTCCCTTCTCGAAAGAGAGGGGATAGGGCAAGTACGCTGGTTGAATCAGGAAGCTCCAGCCCTTTAGGGTGGAGAGGATGTCACAAAAGAGAAAAAGTAAAGAAAAACGTGAAGAGAGAACAGGTACCTAGCAGAACGAATCCATCAATTCCCTAACATCGTTCACCGGTTTTCCAGAAGCGTCTATAGGTTCCATCACGTAGTTCTTCTTTCCATAGTCCGGTACCAGTCTCTGGAGCTTCTGGTCATAGGTTTCCGTTTGATATTCGATAAACACTCCCATCGGTATCTTGTCCCCCCACTCCAATGACTTGGTAACTGCCTGTGGTATCTTTTGCTTGTATTCGTTCTCGTTAGTTGCAACTGGATTCCAGCCATCCTTCTCAATGTCGTAGAGCTTGGGATCGTAGAATTCTTTCGTGTTGATGTTGTTGTAGGTAACGCAGGGCTGCATGATGTCTATCATTGCGAGACCCCTGTGCTTCATCGCCCTTATGATGGTCTCCTTCAGGTGCTTTATGTTATACGAGTAACTCCTCGCTACGAACGTGAATCCGGATGCCAGTGCAAGGAACAGCGGATTAACAGCGAACTTGATGTTTTCTGCCTCAATGCTCTTCGGCATCTCCCCATATGGTAGAGTGGGCGATGCCTGGCCCTTCGTCAAGCCGTAAACTCCGTTGTCGAAAAGTAAATACGTCATGTCAACGTTCCTTCTTCCTGCGGCAACAAAGTGTCCCGAACCTATTCCCAGGCCATCTCCATCTCCCGCCGCAGAAATTACCTCCAGCCTGGGATTTGCCATCTTCACTGCCTGTGCCTGTACGAGTGACCTACCGTGCAGTGTGTGCAGCGTGTTTACGTTCACGTAGTGAGGTATCTTCGAGCTGCACCCTATCCCTCCCGTGAGAACTACGTTCTCGTTCGGGATCTTGAGTTCCTGCAGTGCAAGCACCAGGGCATTCAGGATGCCAAAGTCTCCGCACCCAGGACACCAGTCTATCTCCACGCTAGTCTTGTAGCTCTGTGGTTTTGTTGGTGGGCTTACCGTACTAAGCATATGTCAACACCTCCCTCTTGTCCAGCTTTCTCTTGCTGAGAACTTCAACCATCTCCTCAAAGGCAATTGGCCTTCCATTGTACTTCACTATCCTTGAGCTCACTTCCAGGCCGGTCTTCTCTCTCAGCAGGTCGGCGAGCTGGCCGCTGTAGTTCTGTTCCACGTCAATTATCGTCTTTCCCTTCAGGTATTTCGTGACTTCCTCCACCGGGAACGGTTCCATCATTCTGATCTGAAGGAGAGAAACGTCCTTCACCTTTTCAATTGCATCGAGTATGGGTCCCTTCGTTGACCCCCACGATAGTATGACCTTCTTGTTCGTAGGATTCCCATAAAACTTCACCTTGAGATCTGCAGGGGATTCCTTAAGGACGGCAGCCATTTTGCTCATCCTCTTGTCCATCATCTTTATCCTGTTGTCTGCGTCCTCCGTAAAGATGTGCCCATCTTCATCGTGCTCATCACCCGCTATCGTGATGATTCCCCCCTTTATTCCAGGAACGGATCTTGGCGATATTCCATCGTCCGTGAACCTGTATCTCAGGTAGTCCTTTGTCTCACTCAATATCAGTTTTCCCCTGTCTATCACAACCTTGCCCAGGTCGAACGGGTCTACAGTATAGTTGCTCATTGCCATTGCCTTGTCGAGCAGTACGATGACCGGAAGCTGATACTTCTCCGCTACGTTGAACGCATCTATCGTATCATAGAACGCTTCCTTGTGATCCCCGGGTGCTATCATCACCCTCGGGAACTCCCCGTGACCTGCACTCAGTGCATATTTTAGGTCTCCCTGCTCGTGCCTCGTCGGCATCCCTGTCGCCGGACCCGCCCTCTGGTAATAGAATATCACGACCGGAGTTTCTGTCATTCCGGCGTAGGAGAGTGATTCTACCATCAGTGAGAATCCCGGGCCGGATGTGCTGGTAGCAGATCTGAGACCAGTATTTGCGGCTGCAATGGCCATATTTAACGCAGCTATTTCGTCTTCAGTCTGCTCCACAACGAAATCGTACTTCTCCATTAACCTCTCGAGGTAGTTCGATTCGTCGCTTGCAGGGGTGATCGGGTAGTAAGACTGGAACTTAAGCCCAGCTTCCACCTTGCCCATCCCTACTGCATGGGTGCTGTTGATCAGCATTCTCTTCTTGTATTGAGTAGTTTCAAGATCGAAAGTCTTTGTTGGGGTGAACTCGGCGTACACCTCGTCCACAACGGCATTGTTCATATCTGCGATGGTGGGCTTAGACGCAAAATTCTCTGAAATAACCTTCTTCAGTTTCTCCTTGTCGAGTCCGATCATCTTGGTGGCTCCCGAAAGGGCCACGGTATTCTTCATAACGTTCAGTTCTGCAAGACTCTTTCCAAATTTCGTTGCAACAGTCTGCAGTATGTCTCTATAAGGTATGGAAGCGTGTCTCTGATCGCTCAGGTTCTCCTCGGATATGATTGTTCCTTCCTGCGATAGTTCTTTCGTGTGGAGGAGTACGCTCTTCGCATCAAGAGGTATGAGGATGTCTATCCTCTCTGAATAGCTCCTGATCATGTCCTTGCAGACTCTAACCCTGAAAAAGGAGTGATCTCCCTTTATTGTGGAGAAGAGTTCCGCGTTTGTAAAGACGTGATAGCCTTCCCTTGTCATGACTTTTGCAAAAGTATCAGACGTAAAATTAATTCCGCTACCCTGTGGACCAGCAACCATTAGATTTAGGTCATGCATCATTGAAGTCGCCTTCCCTACATATAGCATTAAGGGTTAAATATCTTAGGTCACGATTATCTGTAGAGGTTTTCTAGAAACCCCTTACTTTACCAACTCTGGTAGCAATAACCTTTATT
>JACWAC010000075.1 GCA_014874235.1 Thermoplasmatales archaeon | reverse complement strand
AGCTGCCCGAACTGAAGAGATAGTTACAGGAATATGGGGAAGTACACTCTCAAGTTGGCTGTTTTATCCGCTCTATTGCCTGGCGTGTAAAAGAGGCCAACATCTACGACAAGGCTCTCATCATTAGGGTCTTCAAAATGTACGTAACACTTGTAAGGGGAGGCATAGTAGGCAGAAAACCAAAGACTTCGTTCAGAAAATTGGGCGATGGTGTCTTTATCGCAGCTCAACCAGATCTTGAAGACTTTAAAGGCTATTCCGAATTCAAAACTTATCCTCTTGATGATTACGCACGCAGTCAAAAGTTTTTTCATAGGTTTTGGACGAGCCAGTTCATCTAGTTGGACTAGTCGAGAACAAGGATGGTAGATATAAGATACAAGAAGAAATAGTGAATGGAAGCAATTTTGAATTCCCACCGATTCCTGCTAATGTCGGAACAATTCAACAAGCGTGTGGGGAATGTGGTTATCCGCAGCATGGCTGCAAGGGCAGTTCACTAGGATATTTCGAAAAGTTGAACAAAGACGAAGACTATGAGGATGACCTCTTCTGGCATTATTGACGGAAATGAAGGTTTCTTGGATGACTAAAAGACAATGATGGGTAGGATTAGTTTCTAACTAGATGCAGGACAACCTGGTTAGAGGTTGACAGGACCAGTACTTTGACTCAGTATCAAGCCTAACACATTGCACTAAAGTTAAAACCAATCAGTGATTGTCTATCGTGCCCAAATATTCTGAACTGCTTAGGGATGACCTAATCGAGTTCAGGGAGTATCAGGACAACATTGCTCTGAAAGCAGTTGAAAAGAATACTCTAATAGTAATACCGACAGCTCTTGGAAAGACTATCATTGCAATTATAGCACTCGCAATCTTAATACAAGATGGAGGAAAGTGCATCTTTCTTGCTCCCACCAGACCACTTGTACATCAGCATGCTGCCAGCATAAGAAAATTCCTGAAACTATCGGAGGAAGAGATTGTCGAAGTGACAGGGGAGATAAAGAAATCCCTGAGGAGAGAATTGTATCAAACGGCAAGGGTCATTGTTTCAACACCACAGGTAATCAACAACGACTCGTCCCTTTTCTTTGACCTGAAGAACGAGGTAAAGGCAGTGATTTTTGACGAAGCCCACAGGGCTATCGGGAATTACTCCTATGTTGAAGTTGCAGATTACTTTGGAGATTCAAGAATAATTGCCACGACTGCCTCCCCAGGGGGAGACCGTGCCAAGATAGACCAGATCATAAAGAACCTCAAGATAGCTGAACTGGAAATCAGGGATGAAAATTCTCCTGATGTCATTTCTTACATCAAAGGAATTGACATTGAACAGGTGAAAATTCAAACCCCTCCTGGACCAACCGAAATAATTGAAGAACTTCGGGAAATGCTCGGAGAGATGATCAAGAAACTGGAATCGTTCTCCCTTAAGATTCAGGG
The DNA here is from genome assembly GCA_014874235.1 of Thermoplasmatales archaeon. Lineage (GTDB taxonomy): Archaea > Thermoplasmatota > Thermoplasmata > Thermoplasmatales. Next base: position 4,590 of record JACWAC010000075.1, on the reverse strand, counting down.
ACATTCCAGGAAAGAACTGATTAGTCTGGGCGATTACTTGTTCAGTCAGATCAAGAGAGGAAACAAGTATCTCTTTTCAGCAGTTCGAATCAGAACCTACGCAATTCTGATCGACTATTTACTGGAGTTTGCTGAGACACAGGGAGTCCTTCCGTTTTATGCTTATCTGCAGGATATGAAGACCGGGAACAGCAAGGCGAAAAAGGTCGTCACCGATAGCAGGATTTTATCGATCGAGAAGAAAGCCGAAAAGTTGTCAACTCAACCCCTCAATCTGCACACGCCCAAGATATCAAAAATAATTGAAATCCTTAAAGAGAGAGGTTTTGAAAAAGCCATAGTCTTTTGTCACTACAGGATCACGGCAAACATTGTCTCCGAGATGCTGAGAAAGGAGGGCTTTGCCTGCGAGAAATTTATTGGGCAGAGTTCGCGGAAGGAAGGAAAGGGCATGAGTCAGAAGGAACAGACTTCCACACTGCAATTGTTCAGAGATGGAACCATTAAGGTACTCGTTGCGACTCAAGTTGGTGAGGAAGGACTTGACGTTCCCGCTGCAGACACAGTAATTTTTTACGAGCCTGTACCGAGCGAGGTGAGATCCATTCAGAGGAGAGGGAGAACGGGGAGATTTGGGAAGGGCAAGGTCTATGTACTCACGATGGAGAAATCGAGAGACTTATCGTACTATTATTCCGCAGGTCGCAAGGAGAAGAAGATGAAGAACATACTGAGAGATGGCAAGAAGAATGTCCAGACAACGTTTGACACTTTCCGCTAGGACCTTACTAGAAAGTTGGCTCGATTCCCCCAATTCAAAATTTATGGACGGGAGAAAATTAGATTAATTTTCGGTCTATTACTCTTCCAACAAGAATCGGGAATTGCTCACTATGTTCGAAGAAATAAAGAATGAGGTAAAGAAAAAAAGAGGGCTCACCAAAATGTTCCTTGATTACGACGGAACGTTGGTCGATCTGACTTCTCAACCTGAGCTCGCTATTCCCGATAAAAAATTGCTGAATCTTCTCGACTGGTTGAAAAGAGAGATCACACTCTACCTGGTGACGGGAAGGGACCTTGAAGGACTCACCTCGCTGGTTGGAAAGGGGTTCAACATCATTGCCATGCACGGTGCAGAATTTATAAGCGAGAGCGGCAATAAATGGAGCGTGGATAATTTTGAAGACTACCAGCGCAGGACCTCTGAACTTTCATTGAAGTATTCCTACCTCGAAGAGGATTTTCCCGGACTGAGGATAATTGACAAGAAGGGAAATCTGCAATTCCACTACTACAATGTCGACAGGAGCAACTACGGGAAATTAGAGAGAGTAATGTCTGGGGTCAAGGAAGAAGGTTTCGAAATGTATAGTGGCAAATACGTTTTCGAATTGAGGGTCGGGGGAATGGACAAAGGGAAGGCAATGTTGATGCACATAGATGAAGGTGACTTCATACTATATGCTGGGGACGACAGAACGGACGAGGAAGCTTTCAGTGAACTGGGAAACCATGTAACGATAAAAGTCGGTGAAGGGGAGACGGTCGCAGAATTCAGGTTGAAGTCCCCAACAGAAATGAAGAGTTTGCTCTCAGACTTGCTGATGAATAGGAGAGAGATGTTCAGGACGGAGAGATGAAATTCGAAACAATCGAAGAGATGAATTCCAGGTTGATAATGTGCACCAGGTGCCCCAGAATAGTAAAATTCAGGGTGGAGGTAGCAAATAGGAGGTCAAGGTTCCTGGGTGAAGAGTTCTGGAGCAAACCCGTCCCTGGATTCGGGAACTTCGATTCGAAGCTCCTAATTCTTGGACTTGCTCCTGCGGCGACTGGAGGAAATAGAACTGGAAGAGTTTTCACAGGCGATAAGAGTGCCTCGTTCCTTTTCTCATGCCTTTACGATGTTGGACTTTCGAACAGACCAGACTCGATATCGAGAGATGATGGATTGAAAGTTGAGAAACTTTACACAACGGCCGTACTGAAATGTGTTCCACCCGGCGACAAGCCGGAACTAGATGAGTTGGAGAACTGTAGGGATTATAGAGAATTCGAGATAGAACATATGAAAAATCTGAAGGTGGTACTTGCCCTGGGCAAGATCGCATTTGACACTTTCAGGGGATATGCAAAGAAGAGAGGATACGATGTATCCGAGATGCATTTCAAGCACGGAGTGGGATATCTAGTTGGGAACATCTGGTTTTACGGATCTTATCACCCAAGTCCAAGGAACGTGAATACTGGCAGACTTACAAAGCAGGAATTTATGCGTGTCCTCCGAGAAATAAAGGAGAGGTTCTTATCCTGAAAGTATCTTCGTCTTGATCTTCGAATTTTTGTCCTTGACTGCTACGGTCTCCTTGGGCTCTTCGACTGCCTTCATCTTGAAATTCAGCAGATTGTGTTTCCTGAACACGTATAGATTTATTTCATCCCCCGGGTTCGCATTCTTTATAGAATCCAGCTTTCTGGCCCTGAACTCTTTCGTCATAACCCTCGTAAAAGTTTCGGTGAACCTCTGTCCGTTTACCGCTACCAACTCGTCCCCAGGTAAAACGCCCGCCTCGTATGCAGGATATCCCTTTATTATATTCTTTGCCACCACCTTTCCCCCTTCGGTAGAGACGACCATTCCCGTGAACCCCCTTGAGCCCGTCTTCTTGTCTGCGAACTTGTGACTGACCCTGTATCCCATATCTCTGAGGTACTGGCCAAAATCGATTTCCTTAGTGGTCTCGGAGAGATTTGAAACCAATTTCTCTGCTTCGCTTCCTATCAACCTCTTGACATGCTCAATCAGGTCCTTCTTTTCTATCCCCTTTCCGTTCTTGTTGAAATCCGAATAGAGAGCCCTGAACACGTCATCCAGTGACCTCTTCCCACCGGTGCGTTTGATGATTTCGCTATCAAGCGCAAATGCCATCAGCTCTCCCTTGAGATAGTAGGAGACGTAGGTATTGAAAACATTTCCATCCGGCTTGTACAGCTTGACCCATGTGTTGAACGAGGCAGAATCGGCAGGTAACACGTGTCCAGGCATGAGCGTATAGAAGTCTATCATCTTTGCGAGGTGTTCAATAAACTCTTCCTCTTTTACCAGGCCCGCTCTCCACAGAAACACCCACTCGTAGTATGAAGTGAATCCCTCGCTAAGCCATAGAAGGTTGGTGTGAACCTCCTTGGTGTAATCGAATGGCCCCAATTCTTTCGGTCTTATCCTCTTCACGTTCCAAGTGTGGAAGAATTCATGGGAAACAGTGGTCAGGAATAGCTTGTACTCATAGTCGTCGTGGAACTTGTATTCTGGATAGAGTATCGCTGTGCTGTTCTTGTGCTCGAGTCCACCGTAGTATTCGTCTGGAACGGTCATTATCAGGAAGAAATATTGATCATAGGGCAGCTTTCCAAACAGCTTGCCCTCTGCTTCAACGATCTTCTTGAAGTCTTGGGTCATCATATCCCTGTCTCTGACCATTCTGCCTTGCCACGCGACCGTGTGTTTCTTGTTCATAACCATGAATTCCATAAGTTGAAGATCTCCGATCAGAATCGGAGAGTCGACAAAATTATCGTAGTTCTCCGCAGAATACAATCCCTTCTTCTCTGGCATACCCGTGGCTATTTTCCACCTTCCGTAGTTCTTGAATTTTACGGAGTACTCACAGTCCTTCTTACCCTCGGGATAGAAGAACAGGCCCGTCCCGTTTATCAGCACAAAAGAGCTGTCCGAGTACGATGTGTCGACCGTCAGTTCGTCACAGTAAACCTCATAGTCAACCGTCGCATTTTTTTCTTTTGAAGATACGGACCACCTGTTCTTGGATAGCTGTTCTACCCTGCTCTTTGAGTGTATGTTGGAAACGTGTCTGGAATAGTCCCGGACCAGGTACGAGCCGGGCGCCCATACTGGCATTACAATCTCTTCCTTGCCCGAGGAAGGAAATTCCATTTGCACTTTAAGCACGCCTGAATGAGCCTCTGATAAGTCCACTGTAAATTGTACCGACATATCAAGACAATCTCGCAGCACAAAAAAAAGATTGCGGCGTCAACCTTTTATGAAAGTTGTCGTGGAATTCACACCAAAAATTAATAATAAGTCCAAGATTGAATTGACAAGCATTCGAATGATTGTTGCCAGTTGTGCAGATATGACCAAGGAGATTGAGACTGGATGAACAGGGCGCATATTGAGACTACTTTGTCTAATCTCAAAAGAATTGCTGTATTCAAACAGCACCTCTACGGAAAGTATCCAAAAAAAGGGACAAAGGACGATATACTTTCAGTGATGAGGGATGTTGCATACATCCAGTGGGACCCTATTACTATAGTGGCGCCTTCGCACGTCCTGTCTATCTGGTCTAGGGTGGGCGATTTCAGACTCAAGGATCTTGAAGAGTTGATGTGGAAGGACAAGAAGGTGTTTGAGCACTGGACACCCATTTTGATGCTGATGCTCACCGAGGACTATCCGATCTTCCACTCGCTTATGAGGAGGTTTCCCCAGTCCATGGCCGGCTCGTGGGGCTTTAACTGTTAATGGAAATCATTAAGTAATACTATGCAATATAGCAATAC
>JACWAC010000074.1 GCA_014874235.1 Thermoplasmatales archaeon | reverse complement strand
AACCCACACCTTAATTATTTTCGCGTTTTGTCTCAAAGTGCCATGAACATATCAGAAGAACAATAGTGACACCAGATCTGTCCTCAAAGAAAATTTAACAATTTTCCTCAGGATGCCGCGAGCCGGGATCGAACCGGCGACTTCAAGGTCTTCAGCCTTGCACTCTCCCAGCTGAGTTATCGCGGCGTGATTACTCCAGAGGATTAGCATCCCTTAGAAATACTTTAACTATGTCCCAGGCCCCCGAATTTCGACTGGAACACTAACGTTAATACGCCCACTGGGATAACAGGAAGATGAGAACTCCTCTTTACAATGAAGTAGTTAATCTTAATGCAAAAATGGTTGATTTCCACGGCTGGGACATGCCCATTCAATTTTCAGGAATCATTGAAGAGCACAAACACGTACGATCAAAGGTTGGACTGTTTGATGTTTCTCATATGGGAGATATAACGATAGAGGGCCGAGACTCGCAAGAATTCTTGACCTATCTCTTCCCTACAGATATCTCTAAAGAACCGGTTGGGAAGGCAATCTACTCCGCCTACCTGAATCAGGAAGCCAACATGATCGATGATACGATAATATACAAGGAAGAAGAGAACAAATATCTCGTCGTTCCGAACGCTGCTACGATAGAGAAGATATACAACTGGATACTTTCAAACAGGAAGGCATACGACGTCAGAGTAACAAATCTTTCTGACAGGATGGCCTGCCTCGCACTACAGGGACCAATGGCATCGGAGATCGTGAACGGAATATTCCCGGAAGCAAACAAGCTTGGGCATTTTACATTCATAGATGCTTCTGACAAGTACCCTGAGAAGGGTCTCGAAACTGCAACGGTGGTAGGGAGGACGGGATACACAGGTGAGGATGGTTTTGAGTTCGTTGTGCCGAACAAGTACGCTGTTGGTCTTTGGAAAGAGATTCTTAGGAATCCACTCGTTAAACCCATAGGTCTGGGGGCGAGGGATACACTTCGAATGGAGAAAGGATTCCTTCTGTCTGGTCAGGACTTCAATGAAGACAGGAATCCAATAGAAGCGGGAGTCTCTTGGATAATCGGTTGGGATCATGATTTCGTTGGAAAGAAGAAGCTCCTGGAGAAAAAGGGAAATATAAGAGAAAGGTTCAGGGGAGTGATCGCCACCGACAGAATAGTGCCTCGTATTGGATCGGTCCTCAGGAAAGGGAGTGAGGTTATAGGTAAACTGACTTCGGGATCTTTCTCTCCTTCACTAGCGAAAGGAATAGGGCTAGGTTATGTATCACCCAGCGTCGAGTTTGAGTCAGAAATCACTATCGAAACCAGAAATCTTGAAGGAAAGGGAATACTAAAAAAGCCGAGGATGGTTTGACCCCTTCCAAGCATCTGTTTATAGGGGAATGCACTGACATTCGATGGTAAAGGCGAGCAAGAAAAGTCTGTTCGATTACGAATACACAGTAGCGTGGGTCGATACCGATGCCATGGGGATCACGCACTTCTCAAACTACTTCAGGATTTGTGAGAAAGCAGAGCAAGCATATTTCGAATCGAGGAAAATGGACGGTAATGGAATTTACCTTCCCAGGGTACACGCTTCTTGCGAATATAAATCTCCTCTGAGATTCAAGGACAAGGCAACCATTTCCATAAAGATCAAAGAAATAGGAAAGCGTCACATCACGTTCGATTACACCATAACAAATAAGAAGAGCGGCGAAGTCAGCGCCAACTGCTCTATCGTAGTGGTACCGGTGTACGGTGACATGAAACCGGCAGAACTCACCCCCGAGCTGCTTGAAATGTTAAGTTAGACGTATCAAGGCATTCCTACAATCTATCCAAGAAGAGTTTATGTATTTTCGAGTCTCCATATATTTCAGGATGGAAAGTAAGGCCCAAGTTTTTCCCTTCAGAAACCATCACTGCCTCATTCTTGTAGCTTGCTAGAACTTCTCCTTTTCCCACTTTAATAATTCTTGGTGCCCTTATGAAAACCCCCCTGAATCTTCCTATTCCGTTAATCACTAAATCGGTTTCGAAACTTTCCCTCTGACTTCCGTATCCGTTTCTCTTGAGAGAAATATCAAGTAGAGGGAGTATCCCTTGCCTGCCCTCCACATCCTTTGAAATCAGTATCAGTCCTGCGCAGGTTCCCATCACCGGCAGTTCTTTCTCTAGAATCTCTATGGAAATTCCCCGTTCCAGCATGATTCTGCCGATAACCGTGCTCTCTCCACCGGGAATAACGATTCCAGAAAGATTCTCAAGATCGGCGGTCCTTCTAACCTTCTTTGCTTTGACCCCAAGGCTTTCGAAGATGTTGATGTGCTCACTAACATCCCCCTGTATGTCAAGGACCCCCACTTCCATGCGGGTATATTGTTTCTGGATATCTATCCTTGCCGTCGGATTATTATTATATCTGTAAAGATGATCAACGGTCCGCATGAGGATATTAATCAGGGAAGTGAAGAATCATCTTGATTCCGAAGTGGAGATCTCAGGGTGGGCCCAGAACATAAGAATAATGAGTTCAGTATTATTCATTGAGTTAAGGGATGTCTCAGGCACCGTACAGGGAGTACTTCTGAAGAAGGGAAATGAGGAACTCTTCGATAGCCTCAAGACCATTCCTAGAGAGACAGTAATGTCTATGGAGGGCCAAGCCGTGAAGAGCCAGGCAAAGATCGGTTATGAGGTTCAGATAAAGAATCTCGAGATACTCAATAAGTCCGAAACTCCTCTTCCCTTGGGAGTCGTCGATAAGATCGACTCTGATATAGAGACCAGGCTGGAGAACAGGTATCTGGATCTTCGGAGACCTGAAAAATTATCTATCTTCAAGGTACAGAGTACAATCGCCAACTCCATAAGAGACTACTTTGTGCAACAGGGCTTCATAGAGATCCACTCTCCAAAGATAGTTGCAGCTGCAACCGAGGGAGGGACCGAACTCTTCCCCGTAAAGTATTTTGAAAGGAATGCTTACCTGAGCCAGAGCCCTCAGCTCTACAAGGAAATCATGATGTCTGCAGGATTTGACAGGGTGTTTGAGGTTGCACCTGCCTTCAGGGCAGAGGAACACAACACCCCACGACACATCAACGAATTTACTTCAATCGATATGGAGATGAGCTTTGTGAACGATGATGACGTGATGGATGTTCTCGAGAATGTCATAAAGGTTGCAGGTCAATCCATAGCAGAGTCTAATGAAAGAGAACTCGAGATTCTCGGGGTCAGCAAACCATCGCTGGATTACAAGTTCAAGAGGATTTCTTACAGCGAATTTGTGAAAATGGCAAATCAGAGGGGGATAAAACTGAAGGACGGAGAGGATCTTTCAACTCCAGTACTCAAGACAGTTGGAGGCGAGATAAATGAGTTCTACTTCATTACGAGGTGGCCCAGAGAACTAAAACCGTTTTACGTTCAACCCTTCGATGAGGAATATTCGAGAGGGTTCGATCTCCAGTTCGGCGAGCTGGAGATAACTAGCGGTGCGCAGAGGGTACACTCCCCGGAAGTACTTGTTAACAACCTGAAAAACAAGGGATTGAATCCGGAGTCGTTCAGCTTTTATGTGAATGCATTCAGATATGGGATGCCACCTCACGCCGGGTGGGCAATCGGACTTGAGAGACTGACAATGGTGCTTCTCAACATTTCCAACATCAGAGAAACAACTCTCTTCCCGAGGGACAGAACCAGGGTTACTCCATGACATTCCACTTGAAACCATGGGGGGTGGGGATTTGCTAGAAAGTTACCTAAACGACGAATTCGTCAAGATGAATGGGAGGGTTTCGAAAAAATTAGAGATTACCGAAATTGCGAAAAAACACGGAAACAGACCTATTCTTCTCGAGAACCTAGACGGAAAACGGGGGGTCCTGAACCTTTGGGCGGACAGGGGAAGAATATACAGGGAACTGAACATGTCGAGAGATCAGTTCCTTTCAAACTACCAAGTTTCGCTCTCGGAAAACACAACGCTGAAAGAGAGAGAGAAACTTTTCAACTACAAAACTGAGATGGGGGACGTTCCCGTCTGCTGGTTCTATCCGGGAGATGCCGGACCCTACATAACTTCGGGCATATTTGTTGCAGATAGAGATGGGAAGAGAAATCTGTCCATCCACAGGGTATTTATCGAAAGTGAGCAGGGGGGTTATGTGAGATTGGTTCCGAGAGACCTACTCAAGATGTACACCGACTCAATATCTCACGGAGAGGAGCTGAAGGTGTCAATAGTTATAGGATCGCCCTTGGAATATCTACTCGCTGCCGCGACCTCCGTCCCTTTTGAACACGACGAATCCATGATAGCTGCCGCTCTCTATCGTAAATCAAAGGGCAAAGAAATGACGTTTTCAAGGTCAAAATTTGGGTTGATGGTACCTTCCGATTCCGATTATGTGATCAACGCAGTCTTGACCGGTAAGACCAAGGAGGAGGGTCCGTTCAAGGACGTCACCGGAACCTACGACATCCAAGCAGATCAACCCCAGATCCTATTTGATTCGGTGGAGTCCACAAGAGACCCGATATATCACTCTCTTGTTCCAGCAACCATGGAACACTTCAATCTGATGGGGCTTCCGAGGGAACCAACTATTTTCAAGGAAATCAAGAAGGAAGGCGTGGACGTGAAAGACGTAAGGCTCAGTGAGGGAGGGGCGAGTTGGCTTCACGCAATTGCCAAAATCAGGAAGTTAAGCGTTGAAGATTTCGAGAAAACGGTAGAAGCTTCATTCAGGGGGCACCGGAGTTTGAAGAGAGTCATCGTGGTAGACGAGGACATAGACATTTACGATGATAGGGATGTGGAATGGGCATTAGCCACACGATTTCAGGCAGACAAGGGGATAGTGATCAAGAGGGAAAGAGGTTCTTCACTTGATCCCAGCAGTGGCGCAGGTAACATAACTGCCAAGATGGGTATGGACGCCACTATGCCTATCGGAGGCGGACGAAAGTTTGTTAGGGGGCCTAGCTGACTCTACGTACCATCAGGTCCGCCATGGTTTTCAGCTGGTCCCTCTTCTGAGATGAGCCCGTTAGATCGCTTATTGAAGATGTTGCACTCTCATAGTATTTGTTTGACAGCTCCCTGGTCCTCTCAAGTGCCCCACACTTTTCTATAATGTCCTTGACCTTCTGGAAATCGTCCTTCGAGATCCCCTTCTTGCCTAGTCTCTCCTTTACGAATTCGACGTCTGCCCTCTTAGCCATCTCGTACGTGAAAAGAACGAGGTGTGTCTTTTTCCCCTCTTCAAAATCGCTCACCACAGATTTGCCCAGCTCCTTCTCGTTTCCGAACATTCCTAGAATATCATCCTGAATCTGGAATGCAATCCCCAAAGGAAGACCGTAGTTGTCGATCTTCTCTGAATTCTTGTACCCAGCAAGTGTCGCACCCATCTTCATCGGTCCATTAACCGTATACTGTGCGGTCTTGTACTTGTGGATAGCAGTTACGTCTTCCGGGGTGATATCATCTCCTAGCGGCAGGGTGATGTCCATTAACTGGCCAACTCCGGTAAACTCAACGATTTCGGACATGAGTCTCATTGCAGCGTTCAAGCGATCTGGAGCAAAATCAACATCAAGAAGTGCCTCGTGTGAATAAGCATCCGAAAGATCTGCACAGACAATCGAGATGCCTTCGTTTATCCTTTCTTCATAATCGAACATCCTGTGGAATGTAGGTCCACCCCTTCTTACCTCGCTCCTATCTATTATATCGTCGTGTATCAGAAGGTACGATTGCATGAGCTCAAGTGAAATCGAAGCGCGGATTACTTTACTGTCAATGTCCGAATTAAGCCAATAACCAAGGATCATGAAGAGAGGCCTGATCCTCTTGCCTCCTCTCATGGTGAATTCCCGCAGTCTGGAAATTGCATCTCTTTCTATTCCAGACTTGCCAGTTTCCTTTTTGGCAAAGAATTCTTCCAGTGCTGTATCGACCAGCTGCTTGTACCGGGAAACAAAGTCCATGACTCATTATAGTTTTGATTTATTTGAACGTTCTCGGAGATTACGCTATTTTGGAGAGAT
>JACWAC010000073.1 GCA_014874235.1 Thermoplasmatales archaeon | reverse complement strand
TGTTCCTAAAAAGAATTGAGATGGAGAATTTCAAGTCATTTGGAAGAAAGACAGTAGTGGATTTCAGATCGGGTTATACGTCGGTAACAGGTCCCAACGCTTCTGGCAAGAGCAACATTGGCGATGCACTGCTTTTTGTGCTCGGTACAAAAAGCAATAAATCACTAAGGGCTCAAAAACTGACAGATCTCATTCACCGAAACCAGTCGGGCAAACCCTCACCCTACCTCAAAGCCAGCGTGACATTCGACAACTCAGACAGGCTCGTTCCGCTGGATGCAAACGAAGTTACCTTCACAAGGATGGTCAAGCTGTCTGAGAACAACGATCAAGATTATTCGTCATATTACTACATAAATGACGATAGAGCAAGACTGCAGGATTTTGAGTATTTCCTGGAAAAAGTCAAGATATTTGCCGACGGCTACAATTTTGTTAGGCAGGGAGACATAACAGGAATTGTTGAAATGGGTCCTCTCGAGAGGAGAGGGATCCTTGAGGAAGTCGGAGGCATATCGGTTTACAATACAGACATTGAAAGGGCCAACAATGAAAAGGACAAGACCAGAGAGAATATGGTCACAGTTCAGGCCCTAGTCGCAGAACTCTCAGGACGAGTAGAACTTCTCACAAAGGAAAAGGAACAGGCTGAAGTGTACCTCTCTAAGAAGAAGCAGATAGACAAGGACGAATCTATCTTACTCTACAGAAGGAGGAACGACACAGAAAATGAGATATCTACGATTAAGGAGCAGATGGAAAAGATCAATGCAGAGATAAAGACCACAGACGAGAAAGTAAAAGAGCTGATAACCAAGGGAGACGAACTCGACAAGAAGGTCTCATCACTGCAGGAGAGAAACAAGGAGCTGGAAGAGTTCCAGAGGATAAAGACCGATCTTGACGCGAGCAAAATTAATTTTGCAAAAATCAATATGGAGCACGAGAATCTGCAGGGAACTATCTCTCAGATCAAGAAGGAAATCTCAGAGTTAACATCGAGGAAGAAAAAGTTAGAGGGAGAGGTCAAGCAGTGTGAGGCTAAGGAAAGGGGTCTGGAGGGAGATCTTAAGATAAAGAATGACGAGCTAAAGGAGCTAGAGCTCAACATCCAAGACATGGAAAACAAATCAGCCACTTCGGTAGACAAATTTGAGGACCTTACCAAGGCAATGAACGATATCAACAAGCAAAAAGAGGATACCCTCAACGAACTGGCTAAACACAAGTCAAACATATCTTCCATACAGGCAAAGAATTCTGGAATAATGGAGGAGATATCCAAGATCGAGGAAGAACTTGCTACCCTGGAATTCTCGATCAAGGATGCAGAATGGAGGTCAAAGAACCTCAAGAAAGTCTCTCCGCAAGGTGAGGACTTCAACAAACTCTACCTTGACACAAAGAAGAAAATAGAACAGCTAAGAAGAGAGGAGGAGGAAATTACCACCCTGATTGAAAGGGCGGAAAGTGAAGTGGGAAAAGTACAGGGAGTAAAGCTATCTGGAGTCTGGGAGAGCATCAGTTTCATTAATATCGAGGCAGCAAACGGCAACCTGAAGGGAATAAAAGGTACCGTCGACTCTCTGATATCATATTCGCCTGAAAACGAGAAAGCGATCCGGGCAGCTGGGGGAAATAGATTGTTCAGTATAGTCGTGGAGACGGACGAAGATGCACAGGCTGCCATAGAAACACTCAAAAGGAAGGGGAGAGGCAGACTGACCTTCCTACCGCTCAACAAGATAATTCCACTCAGACCTCGAGGGAAAGCAGTCATGCTCTCCCAAGACAAGTCCACGATGGGGTTCCTATCAGAGAAGATAAATGCTGACGACTCGCTCAAAGATATAGTCAGCTACGTATTTTCCGATACCCTTCTTGTAAGAGACATGAGGGTCGCGAGGGAAGTCATGGGAGGGGTGAGAATAGTCACTCTTGACGGAGACCTGATCGACCCCAGCAACGCGATGACGGGAGGAAATCTCCCGAAGAGAGAGGTTGGAAAGGATCTTGAGGGGCTGACAGCAAAACTGTCATCGCTCAAAGGAAGAAGAGTTGAGATGCGAAATGAGCTGGCTCTTCTCGAAAATGAACTGAGAAATCTCGCTGAGAAGATCAACAAGGCCCATCTAGAAGTAGGTAAGAACGAGGGTGAATATACACAGATTGTCAACAGGAAGAAAGAGCTCGAAGAGCAGCTGAGAAAGAAAAAGATTTACCTCGAAGACAGGAAGAAGCTACTCGAGATTGGATCGAACGACGAAAGAGCAGAGAATGCTGCAATAGGGCAGATAAATTCTGAACTTTCTTCAATAAATCTACAGACAGATAAGTTGAATGCTGAAAAGGACAGGGCAATGGACAAGAAGACAAGAGAAGAAATAAGGTTGCTGAAACAGAAGCTGAGTGATCTTAAGATCGAAGTGGAGCAGAAGTTATCTGTCTTGAACGAACAAAAGATGACGCTAAGTGGACTGAAAGCAAACCACGATTCTGTTGAAGAATCCATAGAAACCAAGCAGGACGAACTTTCCAAGGGAAAGAAATCTTCGGAGGAACAGGAGGCTTCTCTCCAAAAGGTGAAAACAGAACTTGACGCCCTGACTTCTCTCTACCAGTCAAAGGAAGGGAAACTGAAGGAGAGGGGAGAAGAGATAGAGAAGATCACGAACGAGAGGTTCAAGATTAGATCGGAAGTTGATTCTAAGACAACTATCAAGAAGACAAAGCTCGACTTCCTGTTATCACTCCAGACAAAGATGGAAGATGCTACTCAGAGAATAGGGGAGCTAAACAGGACCATCGAGGAGAAGAAATTCGAAATTATTGAAGATAAGCGGACACAGGAAGAGATAAAGAAGGAGATAAACAACCTAGAGAACCAGATGCACGATATGGAACCGATCAACCTAAAGAGCATAAACGATTACGCGGAAGAGAAGGGACGACTGGACGAACTCTTGAGCAAGAAGGATCGTCTTGAAGAGGAGATGAAGAGGCTAGGTGAGCTTGAAGAAAAGCTCGAGGAACAAAAGAAAGTGATATTCCTTGAGGTCTTCGAGGCAGTCAACAAGAATTTCATAGACATCTATAAGGAGCTCACCAACGGAGGAGAGGGATACCTACTTCTTGAAAATGTCACGAATCCTTTCCAGGGCGGGTTGGTCATAAAGGCATCTTCGAAAGGAAAGAAAGTGGACAATCTTGCTTCCCTGAGCGGGGGTGAAAAGAGTATCGCTGCTCTCTCATTCATAATCGCCATCCAGAACTACGATCCATCGCCCATATACTTCATGGACGAGGTAGACATGTTCCTGGACGGAGTGAATGCTGAGAACGTTGGGAGGCTCTTCAGAAGGAATTCCGAGAGTGCTCAGATCATAGCAGTGACCCTCAGGAAGGCCACAATGAAGTATGCGCATCAGATTATTGGCGTCACATTCCAGGACAAGAACAGCACCGTGTTTACCAAGGAACTTGAACCCGAGGAGGTGGCTTCAGCATGAGTACGGAACTGGTTTCTGAAATACTGAATAAGAACAAGGACGTGGCGGTCATCGAAAAGATCATGCAGGAGGAGATTTCTCCAGAGATCGAGAACAAGAGAGGGGAAGTGATTCTGAAGGTGTTGGAAGTCGTGGACAAGTACGACCTCGATCCGTGGAACATTGACATCGATAAATTCACAACCATCTTCCTGAACGAGGTGAATCAATACTTCAGGGATTTTCCAGTTGCAGGGAAGATAGTATACTTTGCGTGGATCAATATCAGGAACAAGAGCGAACTTCTGCTGCCGAAGCCCGAAGAACCGGAAGAGTTGATGGAAGATTCTTTCGATCTCGGGGGAGAGGAACTTCCAGTTCCAGACATTTCTCTTGGTTACATGCCAGTAGAGAAGAGGAACGTCACGATAGAAGACATTGTTGAAGCGATCAAGAACACTCCACTGAGTTTTCTGACCAACACGGTCAGGAAGGCAAGAAAGATAATATTCCAGGAGACAGCGCACCCTGAGGATTTCCAGGTGATCATCGGCGATGTATGGAAGAGAATGCTGCACGAAAAGAAGGATCACTTCACAATGGAATCCATTTCAAAGAGTGCTTCCGATGACTTCATAAATGTCTTCCAGTCATCTCTATTCTTGGCTTACTACGGTAGAATAGAACTCAACCAGGAGATTTCATTTGGAAATATATGGATCAAAATGCTCAGGCGGGATGCAACGTCAACCCCGGTTCCAGAAGTGAAGCTGGAAGAAGACGATTTTGCTGTTTGAGCCGAAACCAAGTTTGAGTTATCTCAGCAGGCCCGGAGTATAATCAGACAAAACGACTTTGACAGCAGACTCAGGTCTGGACTAGAAGTTTCTCCATCGTGTATGCGTCCGAACCGTCATTGTAGTAGGAGGGCAGGAGACTGGAGATTGAGTATCCGTGTTTCTTGTAGAAATCAATTGCCCCTTGATTGTCAGTTCTGACCTCCAGTCTCACCTTGCTAACCTTCACCTTGATCGCTTCCTGTTCGAAGATCGTCATCAGACCTGTTCCGATTCCGTTGTTCCTAAATGGGGTATCTACCGCGAGCATCAGTATCCTTGCCTCTTTTTCGCCAGTGATGCCTCCACAGATGAATCCAGCCATAGTCTGATCAGACATTCCAACTATGAATGCAGAGGGCCACGATTTCTGTATGTCCAGATATACAAAGTCATTGTATCTCTCAGTCAGATTCTTCTTAGTGATCTCTATTATCTCGCCGAGTTGTGATGGATTGAACAATCTGAACTGGACAAACATGAGCTTTCAGAATGTATTTATTTCACCCGCTACCAGCATCTTGGTTATTCTGTTAAGATTAGCTAACCAATCGTCCGCAAGTCTGGTGAAGTCGTTTGTGTACTTCTTTGCTGTCTGTTCGCTCGTTCCTATGATCTGAAGATTTGCTACGTGAGGATCGTCGATGGGTCTTCCTATCTGCGAAACAATTCTCACTTGGATTTCTGGGACGTCCCCTCCCGACTCCTTTATGCACTGTTCTGCTATCTTCATTGCAGCGAGATTGTAGAGTTTTCCAACGTGAGTCACAGGATTCTTTCCCGCGGCTGCTTCCATACTCATCGGCCTGTAGGGTGTTATGAGTCCCGTTACCCTATTCCCTCTTCCCACTGATCCGTCGTCTCCATTTTCCATAGAGAGTCCCGTAACTGTGAGATAATAGAGTTTGTCGTTAGGGTTATCTGCTGTGTTAACGGAAACTTTCACCTTGCGTTTCGCGTCCTTCTGGACGTACTTTTCTATTAACTCCCTCGCCTTTTCTTTCTTGTCTACGTAGTCCTCGCCATCTTTCAAGTGCTTACCTATCATCGCAGCCGCAATGGTCAGATTGATAGTATCCTTCTTCCTGAATCCCATAACCTTGACGTCATAACCGAGTGCAGGTATGGTCTTCTTTAGATCAGAATTGATGAAATTCTCTGCCCTAAAAACTGCTTTCTCCAATTCTGAGTACGGTGCAAAACCAACACCGAAAGAAGTATCATTTGACAGCAGCTTGGTTGTATCGTACAGAGACCTCAGGTCAACCGACCCGTGTCCTATTCTGCAGTCAATCATAACATCGCTCTCGATGTTCAACGAATCAAATCTATTGCGTAGATAGTCAGAAGCCGCCTTTATGGCGATACTCCTGTACGGTATCCTCTTCCCGTTAACGGTAGTTGTTGCCCTTCCTGACAGAAGTATATAGACTGGTTCAAGAATAGTTCCACCGTCGAATTCGGGTTGAGATTGACCACCAACGACTTCCACCTGGTCGGTATTGTGGTGCAGTATTCTGCCGTAGTTTTCAATGTAGTACTTAGACAGGGACCTGCTTACTGCCTCAGCGATTCCGTCAGATACGGAGTCTGGGTGACCGATTCCCTTTCGTTCCACAATCTCTACTTCCCTTTCCTCAACCAGGGCTTGAGGAAGAGATTCGACGACTATATTCCTAGGCATTACGGATTCTTCCATATTCACTAAAATTTCTTCCATGATTAAAATATTTGCGACTCTTTGGCCAATACAACCCGAACTTCTCCACCCGTAAAACAGTTTAATACAGTCCGAATATGTCGTAATCG
>JACWAC010000072.1 GCA_014874235.1 Thermoplasmatales archaeon | reverse complement strand
ATCAAGAGGCTTAGCGATTACTACAGAAGGAAGAGTAAACTCCCAACGGGGTGGAGATACTCGAGGGCCACTGCAGAATCAATTCTTAAATGATCTCACTCAACGAGACGTACTCGTCAAGAATTGAGGAAGCAAGAAAGTTAATTGAGAAAGAGGATTTTTTCAGGGTCTTCAGCCATTATGACGCGGACGGAGTTTCGTCCGGTCTGATAATAGCAGAAACGCTTAAGAGATTAAACAAGGGATTCCATATTTCGTTCCTCAGGGGGATGGACCTGGAAGTGATAAAGGAATCGGGAGACTATCCCATCATACTCAGTGATCTTGGATCTGATGTTGGAGGGGAATTGAAGTCGAGCGCTGTGGTGATAGTTGACCATCACATGATTTCGAACCCTGAAGTTAAAGAAACAATAAATCTGAACCCGAGGAAGTACGGTTATGACGGAACGAAGGAGGCTTGTTCGAGCACAGTTGCATTCCTGCTTTCACTCGCGATCGATGGCAACAATCACGACCTCTTTCCCGCATTTCTGGCAGGCGTGATAGGCGATAAGCAGAATATCGGCGGATTCAAGGGAATTAACGGAAGGATTGTGGAAGAGCTGAAGGGCAGGTACCAATTCTCTAAGGACATCAATCTATCTGGAAGGTCAATATCAGAGGCAATTTACCTCTCAATTGAACCATATTTCGATGGGTTCAGTGGAAACTTGGATGCTTCGAGATTCTTTCTTCAGAACATATCGATAGATCCAGATGCTCCCATTGCGAATCTTAGAACTGATGAAAAGGAAAGGATCGTAGACCTGCTCACAATTCAACTGATCAAGCAGAATGCTGCGAGGGAGGGGTATGAAACGTTGGTCTCGGATATCTTCACTTTCAAAAATTTTGGCCTCACAGGAAATCAGATCAGCGATTACTTTGATGCCTCAGGAAGGAACGGAAAGATGGGTCTTCCAACTTCCTGGTACATGGGCAACGAAGAGGCAAAGGACGAAATGGATAACCTGTCCACGAAACTGAGGAAAGAGGCGCTGGAGCAGGTAAAGAAGACGTACGAGTCGCGGAAGGAGATGAAGAATTTAACCGTTTGTTACGTGGAAAATCCCTACCTTGCAGGTATCTGTGCGAGCGTAATGATGCTGTACCTTGTTCAAAACAACAAGCCGGTCATTGCACTCTACAGAAACAAGGGTACCAAGATTTCTGGAAGGGCGACAAGAGAACTTGTTGCAAAAGGACTGGACCTCTCGAAGGCAATAGGCGATGCTGCGTCAAAGGTCGGAGGGCATGGAGGGGGCCACAACATTGCCGCGGGAGGAGAAATTCCCTTTGATATGGAAGAGGAGTTTCTCAGTGCCCTCAACGAAGGACTGGGCGAACAGATTGGAAATACCTAAGAGTCACCCCAGGTATGAGAGTCTGAAGAAGAGGGAACTTCTGCTGGACTTCTATGAGAAGGGGATCGTCACAGTTTCTGGATTGATCTCCCAGGGAAGGGGGGAGGCGTTCGATTATCTCATCGGCGAAAAGAGCCGGGACTTTGCGATAGAAGCGGAGAAGGTTGCACTCGAGAAGATGATCAAGTCTGAGAGAGCTGTCGTATCTGTAAACGGAAATGCCGCAGCACTTGCGGGTGAAGAGATAGTTAAGTTTGCAAAGAAGTACAGTATAACAGTGGAGGCGAACATCTTCTACTGGTCCAAGGAACGCATGGGGAAAATTGTGAGCTACTTTAACCGGCTGGGCCTCGATGTTCTGGGCATGAACCAGGACGCTCTCATACCCGGTCTTGAAAGTGATAGAGGGAGGTGTGAGAAAGAGGGGATATTCTCAGCCGACACAGTTCTCATCCCCTTGGAAGACGGAGACAGGGCCGAGGCGCTTAAGAAGATGGGAAAATTTGTTATCACCATAGATCTCAACCCGTTGTCGAGAACGTCGAGGTTTGGGGACATAACAATCGTGGACGACGTTCAGAGGGCCTTCGCTAATTTTAACAGGTTCAAAGGGAGCGATTACGAAGGAAAACTTTCTTCCTTCAACAATGCTGCAAATGCAGAAAGAACAATTTCTTTCATCGGTAATAGGTTGGCATCAATCAAGGAATGGCCAGAGCTATAGCTTAGTCTTGAGCATTTTGATTATCTTTCTCGTACCGTTGAATTCGCTCTCAGAGTACTGAGAGATTCTTACGACCCTAAGATCGATTCCTCTCTTTTTCCCTTCCGTTACGATCTCATCCTGATTGAACTCCTGATCGTACCCGAGTGCTACTATGTCAGGCTTCACCACGGTCAGGATATCGTAGATATTTCCCTCTACTCCAAGGATCGCCTTATCAACTGGTTTGAGAGATGCGACCATAGTGAGCCTTATGTTTTCGGGTATGAATGGCAACCTCTTCATTTTCTGTGCAACCGAATCCCGAGCAACCACCACTACCAGTTCATCTCCCAGCTTCCTGGCCTCGGTCAGGAAATGCACGTGGCCTGGGTGAAGTATATCAAAAACTCCAGTTGCAAGGACTCGGGTCATTCGGAAGGAAATTCAAACTTGCTAAATAATCATTTCATTTCGATGTTCTTCTCGAATTTGATCGCATTTCTCGATCCATCATAGGGAATGTGATAGTAGTTGGGAACGTGTTCGACGAGCTTGTATCCGCTGCCCTCGTACAGCTTCAATGCGGACTGATTCTTTTCAAACGTTTCCAGCACAATCTTGGTGCACTTCATTTCGATCGAGATATTCTCCACTTCTCTCAGAAGAGCCCTCCCTATGCCAGAACCCTGGTAGTCTGGGTCAACGGCGATGCTTTCTATGTGTGATATTCTTGAATTCTTCCTGAAAAAAACCGACGCATATCCGACTATCCTGTCGTTGACGGTTGCCACGGTTGTGATAGAGTTGGCTATGCCTAGCATATATCGCAGTTCGGGGTAGTCATATGCGTGTTTGCCGAACGCCCTGTTCTCTATGCCCGTTATTTCCTCAATGTCTTCCAGAGAACCTCTTCGCAGTATGGGTTCAGAAATCTTCATCATCCTCGTCGTCTTCATCGTCGTCTGGCTTTCTTTTGATCGACATGAGCACACCTCCCCAGAGGGGGAGATTGAAACTAATTAATTAACTTTATCAAGTCTTTGATGAAACAAAACGGTTGCCAATATCAATAAGAATTAATAGTCCGGAAAATTAGATATTTCATGGCCGAGGACACCGTCATTTGTCCAAAGTGTGGTACTGAGATTCCAGTTTCAACTGCCCTCAAAGAATCGATAGAGTCAAGAGTGAATGAACTGTACGAAAATAGACTTAAAACGGAAGTGGAGAAGAAGCTGGAAGCGGAAAGAGAAAAGATGAGGGAAAGGGTCAACGAGGAATTCAATTCTAAATATGCTGAGCTTGAGGATCGTGTTGGAGTGAAGGAAAAACACCTCGAGGAAGCACAGAAGAGGGAAAGCGAGGAGAGAAAGAGAAGGATAGACCTGGAGGAGACAGTCAGGGAACAGAAGATTGTCTCGGAGAGGCAACTGGAAGAAGAGAAAGCGAAGATGCAGGAAAAGATGAGGAAGGAATACGACGTGGAATACAACCTGGAGAGGAGAGAAAACCAGCAGAAAATCGAAGGACTGATGAAGAAGGTGCAGGAACTGAGCCAGAAGCTTGAGCAGGGGTCACAGCAAATTCAGGGCGAGGTACTCGAGGAAGAGCTTGAAGAAAGGGTCAGGGGTGCCTTCCCGTCTGATTCCATTCATCCGATTCCGCAGGGAACCAAAGGGCCCGACCTGATCCAGACAATAAGAAATCAGGTGGGCATTGAGTCAGGAAGGATAGCATGGGAGGCAAAGAGGACGAAGGAGTGGAATGACGAATGGATCGGGAAATTAAAGGAAGACCTTGTGAAGCACAATTCCGAAGTAGGAATAATAGTCACAAAATCCCTGCCAAAAGATGTTGCGGCCTTTGGTATGAGAAACGGGATATTGATAACGAACTTTGAGAACGCAATCCCTCTGGCAATGATCGCAAGGGCAAACCTGATGGAACTTGCTCGCCAGAAGAGGCTGGGTGAGAACAGCGATGAAACCAGAGACATCCTCTACAACTATCTCACAAGCACCCAGTTCAGGCAGAGGGTAGAAGCAGTAGCTGAGGGGATTGTGAGGATGAGAAGTGATATAGAGACAGAGAGGAGATCGATGGAGAGGCAGTGGTCAAAGAGAACAAAGGAAATAGAGAGGACGATAGGCAATTTTTCAGGGATGTTTGGCGATCTCCAGGGCATAATCGGCTCCAGCTTACCCAACGTGAAGTACCTGAGCCTATCTGATGAAAACGATCAAGACGAGTCGTAGCCACATCTCTATCTTTTTCTTAATAATCATTTCCGGATTCTTGTCTTCTCACTTGTAGGATAATCCCATCAGGAAGGCTCCGTATCCTATCCCCCACAACAGGAATGGGTAAACTATCAGTCTCTCCCATCCACCCACACCAAAGTAGGGTGAACCAAATTCCATGTAGAAGATGATTGCAATGTATGAGATAACTCCTAGAGCAACGGACATGAACCTGAAAGGAGACGTTTGGTATCTGTAGGCATATATTGCGGTAAGCGGTCCAAGTATGAAAGTCCAGTCAGATACATATCCATGAATGCTACCGAAGTTTTCATTGAATATGCCAACAAGCAGAGCTCCCACTCCTGTCAGTGCGATCAGGATTGGGAATACCTTGACGTCAAAGCCTCTGTATACGAAATAAGATGAAGCTATCACCGCAATGCCGAGGATAGAGATGGAGGTGTCGAACAGGAAGCCAGTCGGTCCTACCCCAAGGTCGCTGATGTAGTTGTTCGCAATGCTGTAAGTGTGTGGATACAGCGACTCGGTTATGAAGAGCATTATAGCAAACTGGACGGCAAAAACGAAAAGAAGAACTCCTGCCACGTTTAGGCTTTTCTTGGACGCAACCTTTTCCATGAGGAAGTACATAATCTTGGAGCTTAATAAAAGTACTGCAAGATTAACGAATAATGATATATCTTTGACTAAACTAACATCTGGTGCTCAGAAAGAGTTTCAGGTCCTCCTACGGGAACATATCCTACATCGAACGGTCTGGCCGTATCCCTGCCATATTTCTCCACGGACTGGGAGGAACGGGCAACTCCTGGATGAAACTTTCACAGTTTATGAGCGAAGACTTTGGGCTCTATTTTGTCGACCTGCTGGGTCACGGAAGATCCGAGAAACCTAACATTGATTATAAGATAGCGTTACAGGAAGACGTAATCGGGGAGCTCATTGATCATCTCGGTCTGGAAAGTTTCTCGCTTGTGGGCAATTCATATGGAGGATGGATCGCACTGCGTTTCTCCTTAGAAAGAACAGGACCGTTGCATCTGGTTCTGGAAGATAGTGCAGGCATAAACAGGACATTTGGAGAAATGGGAGAAGAAAGCAGACGAAGGTTTGTTGGAATGGTTGTCAGGAGCAACTCAATGAACACCGAGGCGGTCATGGCTGACATAGTAAAGAATAACGCAGGTCCAATATGGAAGCTCAAGGAGTCCGAACTAGCGAAACTGAAAACAAAGACGCTCATCATCTGGGGCAAGGAAGATGCGATGATACCTTTGGAAATAGGTGCGCGGTTGAATGCACTCATTCCAGGGAGCAGACTGGAAGTAATTGAAAATGCCGGTCACGTACCTCACGTCCAGTTCCCGGAGAAGGTAGCGGACCTCTTGAATAATTTCCTCAAATCCTGATTTCTGGATTACCAGAAATCTTATATTCCAGTCATCTATTGCCATCTATGACAGAAGATAAGCCAAAAAGTGGAAATACAGACACAGAAAACGTGTCCATAAAGGGAGTTCAGAAGAGGCTCTACGACAGGGTGAAGGGACTGGCAACAGAGACCGGTAAGACCGTGGGTGAGTTGACGAATGATGCGTTCAAGGTCTTGCTCGCTGCCGCTAGTGAGACAAAGAAAGTTGGGGAGGAGTTCATTCAAGCAGTGAAGGATTCCAAATCTACGTACGTTCAGGACCTGGCTTCCATAGAGATATCTGGACAGGAACTCGTAAAGAACAACAAGAAGGTTGCATTCAGGAACATACAGAA
>JACWAC010000071.1 GCA_014874235.1 Thermoplasmatales archaeon | reverse complement strand
ACGTGACCAATGGTTACGAGATTCAGATGTGGTTTTTGCGTAGCCATACTATTGTGCCTCCATGTTTGTACCTAGCTACCGCCTATTTTATCTCCGT
This sequence comes from Thermoplasmatales archaeon, assembly GCA_014874235.1. Lineage (GTDB taxonomy): Archaea > Thermoplasmatota > Thermoplasmata > Thermoplasmatales. Next base: position 6,063 of record JACWAC010000071.1, on the reverse strand, counting down.
ATAAATCCTTTGTCGTTTTAGTGATTCCCAATTCAACCGTTGTCAGCACAGATTCTGAATGATGGTGAAAACTGGGATGGTAATATTCAACCAAAGAAATAGATATAAACTGCGGTCAAGACAAGTGCAACGACCACCACTTCGTCCAATGTTGTTGGTTTCAATTTAGACAGACTCTTTGCTATCCCGGCCATCACAATTTTTATTACCACGGTGAAGGCCAATATACTGACCGTTATGAAGATCACGCTGATCACTGCAATTTCCGTTTTCCCCAAGGGGTACGAAGCTATGATTATCGGTAGCAGGACTGGGTCCGGCAAGATGCTTACAAGCAGGGATGTGTTTTCTACATTCTTGGATCCCTTTCGCTCTCTGAGGGTGTTGAATAATATGTACAGAACTACCCCTATCAGAACGATAATGGAAACTTCTTTCAAGCCGGTGAGGCGAAATATACTAACCCCAATGAAAAGGGCAAACAGGGAAATAATCACTGTGGTGAAGCCGTGAAGGAATCCCAAGAGAGCAGAAATCTTGAGTACTCTGGTCTGCCCGTATCCCCTCTTATTTGAGAGGGCTGTCAGGGGCAACCAGTGATCTGGGGAAATCATGTGGAGTGCTGCAACTACTGCAGCGATCCCAATGAAAACCAGCAGTGAATACATTCACGCGCCATGAAATTCGGATACTAAAACGTCATTCGACGAAGCGCGATAGAACAACTGCCTGAGAAATCGTGGAATGGAAGTATCGTTTTCTTCCATCACCCTTGACAAAATTGTTCAGAGATCAGCGTAGTATTTTGCATCGTACGGCTCTGGTTTGAGTCCCTTCCTTTCCCTGATCTTACCTACAACGGTAGCTTGGAGATCCCTCGGGACGGTTTGATGTCCATGATTCTCGGTAGACCACAGTATCCTTCCACCCGTAGCTCCTCTAATGGCGGATGCAAACCCGAACATTTCAGGAACCGGAACCATCGCAGATATCTTCGACTGTTCTCCTTCCTGCTCCATCTCCGTGATGACCCCTCTTCTCTGCTGGAACTCCCTTGTGACTGATCCAGACTCTTCAAGGGGTGTGTCGACAAACACCTTCTGCACGGGTTCGAGCAGTGTCCTGTTAGCCAGACACATTGCACCATAGATCGCGTTTCTTACTGCGGGGATTACCTGCGCGGGTCCCCTGTGTATGCTGTCTTCGTGGAGTTTCGCATCCTCCAGTATAACCTTGACTCCGTAGACCCTCTCGGCCGCCAGTGGCCCTCTGTTCATTGCTTCCACAAATGCCTCCTTTACGAGCTCCATCGTTTCGCTGAGGTACTGGATTCCTTTGGTCATGTCCAACAGGATGTTGGGGCCATGTACCGCTTCGATCCCTTTGGCTTCATCTCTGTCGAGCCCCAGTTCTTGGAGAGTGGAAATCACTGCCTTCTTGTCCTTGATTCTTTCCGCTTGCGCGATTTCACCCTTCAGTATCGCCTCTGTGATCGCCTTTTCAAGCGGAGCTACCTCTATATAAAACCTGTTGTGCTTGTTCGGGGATTTTCCCTCGAAAGGTCCCCCCTTTCCCTGAACGGTTTCCCGGAAAACAACGATGGGATCTGAAGTCTCAACCTCGACTTTGTGCTCATTCTTGATCCTGTATAGAGTGACATCAAGATGTAGTTCCCCCATGCCGGACATAAGGTGTTCCCCTGTCTCCTGGTTGATTTCCACTTCTATACTGGGATCTGCCTTGGCGATCGTCCTCAGAACTTCTATCAATCTCGGCAGGTCCTTTGTGTGCTTTGCTTCTATGGCTACAGTGACGACGGGTTCGGAGTAGTGAACCATTGGCTCGAACACCTCGAGATTTTCGAGGGTAGATACAGTTGACCCGGCTATTGCGTCCCTCAGTCCAACCACGGCGGGTATGTTTCCTGCGTCCATTTCATCTACTGAAATTCTGTCTGGTCCCACCATCATGGCGAGCTGTTGTACCTTGTACTTCCTGTCTCCAGCACCTGAAATGTACAGTTCCACTCCCTTTACTAGCTTCCCGCTGAATAGTCTTCCAACTGCAACTTCTCCAGCGTGCTCATCTACAATTATCTTGGTCACCATCATCATAACGGGACCGTTCGAATCACAGGTGATCATTGCGTTTCCGACTTCAGACGCGATGTCTCCCTTCCATATCTGAGGTATCCTGTAGACCTGTGCCACCTTCGGAGATGGAAGGTGGTGGATCACGGCATCCAGAAGTACCTTGTGCAGTGGTGATTTCTTCGCAAGCGTTTTCTGGTCCCCGCTAGATAGATATTGATAGACTTCCTTGAAACCAACTGACGATTTTGGAGTATACTTGGTTGAAACCGCCCAGTTGTTGAATGCAGAACCGAATATGACCGAGCCATTCTCTACGTTGACCTGCCAGCTCTCCTTGAACTCTTCAGCCGCATACCTCTTCAGGAGCCTGTTGACCTCGGTGATGATCTTTACGAACCTCTTCATCATATCTTCAGGACCAAGCTTCAATTCGTTGATGAGCCTGTCAACCTTGTTGATGAATAGAATTGGTTTGACTCTTTCCCTCAGTGCCTGACGGATGACAGTTTCCGTCTGGGGCATCGCACCCTCTACAGAGTCCACTACGATGACTGCTCCGTCGACAGCTCTCATAGCCCTCGTGACGTCTCCTCCGAAATCCACATGTCCCGGAGTGTCGATCAGGTTGACAAGATAGGTTGTCCCCTCTACTTCGTGGACCATCGAAGCGGAAGCCGCGTTGATCGTTATGCCTCTTGCCTGCTCCTGTACATCATAGTCCAGTACGAGCTGCTTTCCGGCAAGTTCCTCGCTCATCATTCCCGCACCGGCGATCAGGTTGTCAGATAGTGTGGTTTTACCGTGATCTATGTGAGCGGCTATTCCAATGTTTCTTATCCTGGTTATATCCTTCATTACCTCAGAAGCTTTCTGAATGTTGTCCTCTTTTCTTCCCATTTAAAATCACCTTGCGGATGATGCTTGTCTTTCCTTATCGTCCTTTTCCTTTATCGAATAACAATTAGGATCATTCTTCGCAGCCGCTATGATTTCGTCTGCAAGAGCATCTTTCACGTTCTTTTTGGATTTCGTTGCGGTCTGCCTGGCTCCAAAAGATATGTTTCTTATCGCAAGGTCCAGCCTTCTTGAAGAACTCGTGTCGACAGATTTAGGCACGGCAATTCCACCGTACTTCAGCCTCGTAATCTCTTCTCTTGGACCCGCATTCTGGATGGCATTAACGTAGACCTGAACCGGGTTCTCCTTCGTCTTCTTCTCGACCATCTCAAAAGCAAGCTTTACAGTTTTATAGGCACTCTGCTTTTTCCCGGTCCACCTTATAGTCCTCATAAGATTGTTAATGAGCCTCTCCACCACGTTCATCCCTGCTTTTCCCATGAACTTGTTCGCGTGTTTCCCGCCACTGTGAAGAGTTGCGGTTGGTTTCAGGGAAATGTATTTCGCAAGAGCCTGGTCAGCGACTGTAATGCCAGCGGTGTCCCACTTTTCAAATAAGAGAATAGCTGCCATTTAACTCACCTGACTGGTTTCTCCTTTCTTCCCTTAACAAGCTCTTTCAGGGAAACGTTGTTGACTTTTATAACTTTATATCTCACACCGGGTATGTCTCCTTTTGACCTGCCCATTCTTCCACCGATGCCTTCCACTACAACCTCGTCGTGTTCATCGATGAAGTTTATTGCTCCGTCGCCGGGGGCGAAAGCGGTAAGCTGCCTCCCGTTCTTTATCAGCTGTATCTTCACGCACTTCCTTATCCCAGAATTAGGCTGTTTTGCCTCTATTCCAACTTTCTCTACAACTATTCCTCTTGCCTGAGGTGCACCCTCCAGAGGGTCACTTTTTATCTTCAACCTCAGTACTCTTCTCTTGTAATCTCTATCCGACCATCGTAACTTGTCCCTATTGACTCTAACTTGTTTTCCACCCATTAGTCCGTTAGGCAATTATTTCACCTCAAGGCGCCTTTCAAAATGGAGAAGGCATATAAAAATGTGCCTATCGAGTACAATTCAGACGCAGCAAGGATTGAATCTGCACTATGTGTTCCACTCTTTTAATAAAATGCTCAAAGAAGAGAGATAACCTTTGGGTACAATTCTGCCTCTTCTTGCCTGTGGTGTTCCGCAAGCGTTTCTTTAAGCAGATTGAGATCACTTTCTGTTTCAGTCCAACCGGTATAGGTAGATTCTACGGACTGTTCCACAAGCTTCATAATCTTTGGATGGTCCTGCAGAATCCTAATGTACGGTTCTGCTGCCTCTTTTCCTACCTTATCGATGAGAAACTTCAGGAGAATTCCTTCTTCATCTATTATGTGTTGCGATAACGTTTCCCTGACTTCTGCTATAACTGGAAAAGCACCGCTTAGGTTACCCGTCTTGTAGGTAATAACAGCATCGTCAATTATGCCGGGGATGGCCGCATGCTCCTCCTTCAACTTCTCGATCAGTTCATTTATGGGCATTTCCCGTGGTTTCATACCTGGTTAAGCTTACTTATCATTTAATCTTTTCAAATTCCCAATTCTCAGCAGGTTCGGGCAATCCATAACAGTTAATTATTCCCGAAACAATGTCGCTTATACGGGGTGCTATAAAATTGGGTAATGGAAATTCGGGAAGGATAATTGCAGTTATAGGAGCGGGCAAAATCGGAGAAGCTATGGCAAGAAACATAGTAAGTTCCGTCCTCGTTTCAAAGGTGATCGTTACCAAGAGAGACACCAAGACCTTGAAATTTTCATCAAAGAAAATTCAGATAACCTCGAACAATGTGTTTGCGGCCAGAAAAGCAGATGTCATATTCCTTGCAGTGAAAGCTGGCGATGCAAAATCTATCCTCGGCGAAATTTCGGAATACACCAGCGGTAAGCTCGTCATTTCTGTAATGGCAGCTCTATCCATCAAGAGGATAGAGGAGGCGCTACCGAATTCGTTTGTGATCAGGGCGATGCCCAACATCGCTGCTATGATTGGAGAGGCCGTGACTGCATATTCTGTTGGTCATGGAATTGATAAGGAACAGTTGCGCCTCTCACAGTCCCTTTTTGGTTGTTTCGGATCTTTTGTAGAGGTGCCCGAATCTGCCATGGACGCAGTGACGGCGATAAGCGGTAGTGGCCCAGCTTATATCGCAGTGCTGATAGATGCCATGATAAGTGGAGCTCTGAAAGTGGGACTTCCCAGAGATGTCGCGTTCAAACTCGTCACCAAGACGCTTACAGGGACAGCGAATCTGCTAGAGAAACATGGAATCCATCCCGCCGAGTTGAGGGACATAGTTACAACGCCCGCAGGCACCACTATTGCGGGAATTTATGAGCTGGAGAAAGGGTCTTTCAGGACGAGCATAATGAATGCCATTGAAGCGGCTACTCAAGCATCAGAAAAGGTTGCATCGAAATTTGAGAATGATTAGACCTGTGTTTGAATTAATGCCATTCATATGATGTCGACCGGTATTTAACACCGGCCGATACCTAATCCCAGTCAGAAGTCAATCTTTTCCTTCGTCTCGCTCTCGAGTCGCGTCTGCTCTTTCCGCCAAAAAGAATGTATCTTCAAATTTAAAGACAAAAACAGTTTTATCGCCCTCTAGCCCCATCTCCAGATTCTTCTTTTCCTCATAGTACAGTGATGGATCCATCGGAAATCTCATCACTACTTTTCCTGCCTTTGCCTTATTCAGGTTCTGCTTCAACTCTTCCCTGCTTCTCATGAAATCTATTACGGAATAGGACTTGATGAGGAAGGAGTCTGTTAGAAGTCTCTCTCCTGTCAGAAGAGTCTTCTGTCTATCCTTGTGGAGAAGTGAGAGACTTGGGTACTTATTGAGAAATTCGGGAATAAGCCCTGAATAGTATAAGGAACCGTCGAGGTCGTAGATCCATTTTGATGGTCTGGAAACTCTGTCCGTCTCTCTTCCCAGATTCCTGTCCTCCACAATTCGTTCTTTATCCGGTAGCGAAATTGCACTCTTGGTAAATGTCTTGGCCTGACCTGTGTAGACG